>JBEVOS010000052.1:0-7889 GCA_040507435.1 Caulobacterales bacterium
GTTCGCGCACGCGCGCGATGAAGCTTTGGCGCTCCGTCGGAGAGACAACGCCGCGCGCGTCGAGCAAGTTGAAGAGGTGGCTGGCTTTCAGCGTGTAATCGAACGCTGGAAGCACGTTTCCTTCTTTAAGCAAGCGCGTCGCGGTTCTCTCCGCATCCTCGAACCAGCGCAGGCTCATCTCCGGATCGGAGAGTTCGAAATTGAAGCGCGATTGCTGCTGTTCGTTCTTCAGAAACACATCGCCGTAGGTGACGGGATATTCGCTTTGCGGATCGTTGAACGGCAGGTCGTAGACGCGATCGACGCCGAACACGTACATCGCGAGGCGCTCAAGGCCGTAAGTCAGCTCACCCGATACAGGACGCACATCCAGCCCGCCGACCTGCTGGAAGTACGTGTATTGCGAGACTTCCATCCCATCGCACCACACTTCCCAACCGAGCCCCCAGGCGCCGACCGTTGGGTTTTCCCAATCGTCTTCCACAAAGCGAATGTCATGCAGCAGCGGATCGATGCCGATGCGCTCCAGCGACTTCAAATAAAGATCCTGCAGATCGGCCGGGTTCGGCTTCAAGATCACCTGGAACTGATAATAGTGTTGGAGGCGGTTTGGGTTTTCGCCATAGCGGCCATCCTTCGGGCGGCGCGACGGCTGCACGTAAGCGGCGCGCCAGGGTTTTGGGCCGAGCGCACGTAGCGTCGTCGCAGGATGCAGCGTGCCGGCGCCCACTTCCATATCGTAGGGCTGGAGGATCGCGCAGCCTTGCGCGGCCCAGTATTCCTGGAGCGCGAGGATCACATCCTGAAAGCAGCGTGGTTTGGCGGGCGCGGTCATAAGGGCGTGGGCGTAAAGCCGCCCGCTTGCCGGATCAAGCTGCTCCTGCCTTGCGGCGTGAGCCTGGCGCGGTTAGTTAGGCGCTCTTCTAAGTATTCGAGGTTGCGGATGCTGACATTCTATTACCATCCGCTCGCGTCATTCTGCTGGAAGCCGCTGATCGCGCTCTATGAGTGCGGCGCGGATTTCGAGCGCGTGGTGGTGGATCTTGGCGACGAGGCGTCGCGCAACGCGTTCTATAAGCTTTGGCCGATCGGCAAGATGCCCGTGCTACAAGACGCAGCGTCGGGCGCGATCGTGCCGGAATCGACCGTGGTGATCGAGTATCTCGCGAAGACCATTCCAGCAGCGGCGGGGCTTATCCCGGTCGCACGCGATATCGACGTGCGCTTCAAAGACCGGTTCTACGACAATTACCTACAGCTTCCGATGCAGGCCATCGTGGCGGACCGGCTCCGGCCCGCCGGCGCTCATGATCCGCATGGCGTTACGGCGGCGCGGGCGCAGATCAAGGCGGCGCTCGATTGGGTCGAGACCGATATGAGCGGCCGCACCTGGGCGTGCGGAGATGACTTCACGATGGCAGACTGCGCGGCAGCGCCCGCGCTCTACTACGCTGATAAGGTCGCGCCCTTTGCGGAAACCCATCTAGGCGCCTACGGCTATTTGGAACGGCTGAAAGCGCGCCCCTCCTTCGCGCGCGTGCTTGAAGAAGCGGAGCCCTTTATGGGCAATTTCCCGACGCAAAATCTGAACTGAGGACAAATCCGCCACCGCCGTTTGCGCAGGGTGCGGAATCCCCCATCCTAAGCGGATGGCGATTTGCGGAATCGACGAAGCGGGGCGCGGCCCCTGGGCTGGGCCAGTCGTCGCAGCGGCGGTAATCCTGCCTGCCAAGGGACGCCCCAAAGGCCTCGCGGATTCCAAGCAATTGACAGAAGCCGCACGCAGCGAGCTTGAACAGGCGATCCGCGGCTGCGCGATCGTGGGCGTAGGGATCGCGAGCGTCGACGAGATCGACCTCATGAATATCTATCAGGCTACGTTCCTCGCTATGCGCCGCGCTGTCGAGGCGTTGAGCCAAGCGCCCGTCGCCGCGCTGGTGGACGGGAATGCGCTTCCGCCGCTACCCTGCCCTGCCGAAGCAATCATCGACGGCGACGCGCATGTCGCTTCGATCTCGGCCGCGTCCATCATCGCCAAGGTGACGCGCGACCGGATGATGGCGGATTATTGCGCCGAATATCCCGGCTATGGCTTTTCAAAGCACAAGGGCTATGGCGTGCCCGCCCACCAAGAGGCGCTTCACCGGCTCGGGCCCTGCGCAATCCATCGCCGCAGCTTCAAGCCGATCGCAGCGATGCTGGCGCGGAGCGCCTAACGCGCTGCGTTCGGTGCTGTGGAGCCGGGGCGAAGCCTTGCTTGAAACCAAAACCCGCCCCCGCTATAGAGCGCCCTCTTCGCGCGCCCGTAGCTCAGCTGGATAGAGCACCAGACTACGAATCTGGGGGTCAGGAGTTCGAATCTCTTCGGGCGCGCCATTGTTTCCGATGCCGAGTTCCTCGAAGTCAGGCATACTTCGTCAGGACGAGGCCCGACAATGCTTTCGAAAAAGGCGAAATACGCGTTGAAGGCGATGCTCCGCCTCGCTGCATCGCCTGACGCACTGGTTCAAGCTGGCGACATCGCTGAGCAGGAATCGATTCCGAAGAAGTTCCTCGATCTGATCTTTTTCGAGCTGCGCAACGAAGGTTTTATCGAAGCGCGGCGCGGCAAAGGCGGCGGCTATACGCTCGCTCTCGCGCCGAAGGACATCACGATCGGCGAAATTATTCGCGCCGTCGACGGGCCGCTCGCCCCTATCGCGTGCGCAAGCATCAATTTTTATGAGCGCTGCGCCGATTGCAAAGACGAGCGCTCATGCGCCATTCGCAAAATGATGAAGCAAGTGCGCGACGCGACGTCGGAAATTCTCGACAATATCACTCTAGCGGACGCTCTCGGAAAACCGCGGCTCAAGCAATTCACCGGTTGAATACTCGGGGGACGGGATGACAGACGCTCAATCCAGTTCATCAAAACGCCCTTGGCATTTGTGGCTGATTGGCGTGACCGCCGCTCTTTGGAACGGCTTTGGCGTATATGATTGCGCAATGACGCTTACGGGTGGAGAAGATTATCTCCGCTCCTATGGCATGACCGACGCGCAAATTGCGTATTTCACCGCGATGCCGCAGTGGATGTTCGGCGTTTGGCTGCTCGGCACTGGCGGCGGTTAGATCGGCGCGCTGATGTCCGGGGAGGATTTTCGTGAGCAATCCAAACAATGAATTCGCTGGCAAAATCGCGGTCGTGACGGGAGCGGGCGCTGGATTTGGCGCGGCGTTCTGCATGCGGCTCGCTTCAGCGGGGGCATCGGTCGCGGCGCTCGACATCGATGAAGCGGCAGCGCAGCAAACGGCGGATGCGATCACGAAGGCGGGCGGCAAGGCGATCGCAGCGGCGTGCGATGTGGGCGATGACGATGGCGTTATTTCGACGATCGGTCAGATCGCGGAGAAGCTCGGCGGCGTCGACATTCTCATCAACAATGCGGGCCTTCACAGCGCAGAATACAATATCGGCTTCGTCCAATTAGGCGTCGCAAGGTCGCGCCGTCTATTCGATGTCAATATTATGGGCGTCATCAATTGCACGCTGGCGTGCCGCCCCTTTATGGCGGCGCGCGGCGGCGGCGCCATCCTCAACATATCATCGATATCCGGCTACGGCTCCGGCAACGGCTATGGCGTCTCGAAACTCGCGGTGCGCGGGCTTACGATCGCGTTTTCAGGTGAATTTGCGAAGGACGGCATCCGCGTGAACGCGATCGCGCCGGGCCTTATTGCAACTGACAAAATTCGCGCGGATTTTCCTCCGGAATTCTTCGATCATTTCATCACGATGCAGCATGTGAAACGCACGGGAGAAGTGCAGGACATCGTTGAAGCGATGATGTTTCTTTGTTCTGATCGCGGCGGCTTCATCACAGGGGAGACATTGAAAGTCGCTGGCGGGACAACGCTGCAGATTTAATCAACGCCCCATCGCGCCGTCGTTGCGGCAAGCAAGTTAAAATCAAGCCCAACATCTTGCGCGGCGGCGCGCGCTGCTGCGACATCCTTATCGAGATAACGGGACAAACGCGTCAGTATCGCGCTTGGACTTTCGCCGCCGGCGACAACCGAGAGCGCAAAACTTGCGCCGCTCGATTTGCCGAGCACGTCCGCGGCGGCCTTTTGATCAAGCCCCATACTCGCCGCAAGCTCGAGCGCCTCAGCCGAGAGCGCGACCTGGCCAGCAAACAGGACATTGTTGATCAACTTGAGTTTGCGTCCCGCACCGAGCGCTCCAAGATGCGCAATCGGATCGCAGTAGGCGCTCAACACCGGTTGTGCGCGCGCAAGCGTTTCCGCGCTTCCGCCAACCATCAGCGTGATGCGACCGCCGGAATCGAGCGTCGCGGACGTTCCTGAGAATGTCGCGTCCAGCACGGAGTTCGGCTTCGATGTCATCTGCGCGAATTCATCGAGCGCGCGCGGCGATCCCGTGACGTGAACGGCGGCGACCGCATCGGCTTTGATATATTGGAATACGCCTGTGCGCCCGATTTCGAGCAATTGCTGATCATCGAACAGTGCAACGCCGATCACATCTTGGTTTTCGACCGCTTCACGCATGTTTTGCGTCAGCGCGATACCCGCCCCGCGCGCGGCCTCGCGCCCGTCCAACGTTCTGACATGCGCCGTTACCGTGTGGCCGTCGGCGACGCAGCGCGCCGCCATAGCGCGGCCCATTTGCCCAAGGCCAATCCAGCCGATTTTCATGCACGTTCTCCCGCACCGAGTTCACACGTGCGGCCCCGTTTGCGCAAGCTTTCATTAACCCCGGCGCACGGATGGTTTGCTAAGAGATTCGCGCGATCGTTTCGGCTGCGGAGAACCACGAATGGCCGCGGCAAAGGCGCAAGCGTCACCTCAATTCAGCGCCTCGCCGCAGGACATTCTCCAATCTATCGCGGCGCTCTCGGAGCGCGGACATTATAAGGAAGCGCGCACGGCGCTTGCGGAATTGCTCAACGGTTTCACCACCGCGAATGAGGACCTCTTTCAGGCCTCGCGTTTCGCCAAAGCGCTTGGCATGTCTGCGTCGCTGATCGCATGCGCACACCATATTGCGCAGCGCACCGCGGATTGGCGCGCGCTCGTTTCACTCGGCATGTGCGCTATGAATGTGGAGGCATACGCGGACGCCGCACGCCTCTTCCGGCGCGCGACGGAAACCGGTGCCGGAAACGCGGGCGTCTACGCATTGCTTGGCGGCGCGCTTTATCAGAGCGGCGATACCAAAGAGGCGCGGCGCGCGCTTACACGCGCCATCGCGCTCGATCCGCGCAATGCGCTTGCGCAGCACGGCTATGGCGCGTTTTGCTTGGAGCGGGGCGATATCGATGCGGCGATCGAGGCGCTGCGGATTGCGGCATCAGCGGACCCCGGCAAAGCCTATTATCGCGTAACGCTTGGCCGCGCGCTGATCCAAAAAGAATTGTATGATGAAGCGCGCGAGATCTTGGAGAGCGCACTTGGTGATAAAGCCGCGGCAGCCCTAGCGCATTTGGCGCTTGGCCAGCTTCACCGGGCGTGCTGCGAAGATCAAGCTGCGCTTACCGCGTTCAAGAACGCCGCCGGCATCGCGCCAACACCGGACACGATCACGCCTTATCTCTTTCACCTTCTCGCGAGCGATGCGCATAGCGATGAGGATGTTTTCTCTGAGCACAAGCGGCTCGGCGGAATTTTTGATCGCGCCTATGCACGCACGAAAACTCATTCAAACAACAGCGATCCGGGCCGCCGCTTAAAGATTGGCTTTGTCTCAGCGGATTTTCACCAGCATTCGATCGCGACCTTCGTCACGCCGCTATGGCGCCATCTCGACCGCACGCGCTTCGAGATATTTGCGATCTACAGCAATTCCATTTCGGACGCCGCCACGGCCATTTTGCGTAAGCATTCCGACCATTGGCTCGATTGTTTCGGCATGCCTGATGACACCGTCGCGGCTTGGATCGAAAAGCAGCAGATCGACATTCTGATTGACCTTTCCGGCCATTCGAAGCTGCACCGTCTTGGCGTGTTCGGCCTGCGCCCTGCGCCCGTGCAAGCCTCCTATCTCGGCTATCCGGGCACAACCGGACTTTCATCGATGGATTATCGCATCACATGCGAAAGTCTCGATCCCACCGGTATTGCCGACGCATATTCGACGGAAGAGCTGGTCCGGCTACCGGGGCTTATGGCGGCGTTTGAGCCGCAGGGCGATGTCGCGCCGAATGACTCACCGCATCTTTACGGCGCCCCCTTCACCTTCGCTTGCCTCAACCCGATTTGGCGGATCAATCCCTCCGTGATGCGCTGCTGGGGTGAGATTCTGCGCGCGAAACCGCAGGCGCACATGCTAATCGGCAATGTCGATCGCCCCATTGTTGCGGAACATCTCACGAAGCTGTTTGCGCAAGAGCAGATCGGCGTCGAAAGATTGGACTTTATCCCTAAGCTACCGCAGCGCGATTATCTCAAGCTGCATCATCGCATCGATCTTGCGCTCGACACCTTCCCTTACAACGGCGGCACGACGACGACTTATGCGCTTTGGATGGGCGTTCCCGTGGTCACGCTTGAAGGCAAGCGCACTGCGATGCGCACAGGCGCGGGCATTTTGCGCGAGGCTGGGCTTTCTGACTTCATCGCGCGGACGCCAGACGAGTATGTCGCGCGCGCGCTGGGGTGGGTGGAAAAACCGGAACGATTGCAGACATTGCGGCGTGAATTGCGCGCGCGCATCAAAGTCACGCAGCCGGGCGATCAAAAGCGATTGGCGGACGAATTCGGCGCCGCGTTACAGACAATATGGGAGCGCTGGCGCACGCGCGCTTAGCTGCCAGATTGCGGCTTTCCGCCCGCTTCGGATTTATGTTCATCGACGCCGCGCTCGATCTCACTGCGCGAAAACACTTCCTCCTGCCCGCTTTCCAGCAATTCGCCGTCACCGGCGCGCTTTTCCTGATGCGCGGCCTCTTTCCGTTCCTTGAGCGACATTTCCTGAGGATTTTTCGCGGGCTTATCGTCTGACATGCTGGAACAATCCCTCTACGCATAGAGCGGTTCCGCTATGGCAAATCCCGCCATGCTGGGCGGCCCGCTAGCGGCGCGGCTTCATAAACACCGCGCGCCACGGCGCGCGCCAAGCAATCGGCGGCGAGATTTCCTATTTTCGCGATCGCGAAGGAGCGCGGCTCCGCGAGTTGTTTTCCACCCGCCGCCAATACGAACACGACATCGCCATCGCTTGGCGCGAAGATCGGGCGGATGGCGCGCGCCAACCCGGCGCTCGCCATCTGCGCAACGCGTTGCGCTTCGACGCGCGTGAGCGCGGCGTCAGTCGCGATGCAACTAATCGTCGTATTGGTGCGTGGGAGCGCATCGGCTTTTGAATAGCCCCAATCTTCCGGACTGAAAGGCTGCGCTGCGGGATCGGGGCGGAGGCCGCCAAATTCACCGTTCTGCTCAAAGGGCCATGACCAGAATGTTTTTGATCCCGGCATCACAACCGAGCCAAACGCATTTACGCAGGCAAGCGCGCCGACCGTTACGCCGTCAGCGCTCACATAACTCGCCGCGCCTTGCCCGCCCTTAAAGCCGCCGGCGAATGCGCCGTAACCAGCGCCGGCATTTCCAAGCGGAACATCCTGGCTCGCATTTCGATAAGCGAGCGCGCCGAGTTTTGCGTAGGGCGGCGCCTCGCCCCATGCTTTATTTCCGCCATTGGCGAGATCGTAGAGGATCGCCGCCGGCACGATCGGCGATGGCGGCACGTCCGGACGCGCCGCAAGCTTAAATCCTTTGCCAGCAGCGCCCATAATCGCCGCGACGCCATCGGCGGCCGCAAGTCCATAGACCGATCCGCCTGACAGCACGATTGCGTCAACGGTTTGCACGAGATTGTGCGGCTCAAG
>JBEVOS010000058.1:0-3739 GCA_040507435.1 Caulobacterales bacterium
GTCTATTTCGTGCACTCCTACGCGCTGAAGGCGGAGCACCGCGATCACGTGGCGGCGCGTTGCGACTATGGCGGCAAGTTCACGGCGGCGGTCGCTCGCGACAACCTCTTCGGCACGCAATTCCACCCGGAGAAGAGCCAGGTCGCCGGGCTTGCACTGCTGGCGGCCTTCGTGGATTGGAAGCCATGATTCTCTACCCCGCTATCGACCTTAAAGACGGCAAATGCGTGCGCCTTGCGGAAGGCCGCATGGACGCCGTCACCGTGTTCAACGAAGATCCCGCCGCACAGGCGTCACAGTTCCAGCGCGCAGGTTTTGAGTGGATTCATGTTGTCGATCTCGATGGCGCGACAAGCGGCTCGCCGAAAAATGCGAGCGCTGTTTCATCGATTTTGGGCGCGGCGCAAATACCCGTGCAGATCGGCGGCGGCATCCGCACAATTGAAAATATCGCGTTTTGGCTGGAAGCCGGGGCGCGGCGCGTGATCCTCGGTACGGTCGCAGTGCGCAATCCCGCCTTGGTGAAAGAAGCCGCGAAGGCATTTCCAGAACGCATCGCTGTCGGCATCGACGCGCGCGGCGGGAAAGTGGCGCTGGAAGGCTGGGTCGAACAATCGGAAGTGAGCGCCGTCGATGTTGCGCGGCTTTACGAAGATGCGGGCGTTGCGGCGTTGATCGTGACCGATATTGGCCGCGACGGATTGAAGACCGGCGTCAATCTACAGCTCACATCCGATATGGCGAATGCCGTGACGATTCCGGTGATTGCATCTGGCGGCGTGAAAAGCGTGGATGACATCACGCAATTGCGCGCCCTGCCCGGCCGCGCGATTCACGGCTGCATTCTGGGCCGGGCTTTGTATGACGGCGACATTGTGCCAGCTGACGCGATAAGAGCCGCCGCATGACGCTCGCGGCGCGCATCATTCCGTGTCTCGACGTGAAAGACGGTCGCGTCGTGAAAGGCGTGAATTTCGTTGATCTGAAAGACGCGGGCGATCCTGTCGAGCAAGCCTCGCTCTACGATTCACAGAGCGCAGACGAAATTTGCTTTCTTGACATTACCGCGAGCCATGAGAAGCGCGACATCATGATCGATGTCGTGAAGCGCACGGCCGATACGTGTTTCATGCCGCTCACCGTTGGCGGCGGCATACGCAGCGTTGACGATGTGCGCACGCTTTTGCTGGCTGGCGCGGATAAAGTCGCGATCCAAACAGCGGCGGTGCAAAATCCAGACTTGATCGATGCGGCGGCGGGAAAGTTTGGCGCGCAGGCGATTGTGATTGTCGCGGATTGCAAACGCGTGGGTTCGCGCTGGGAAGTGTTCACGCATGGCGGGCGCAATCCTTCCGGCAAGGATGCGATTGAGTTTTGCGTGGACGCCGTCAACCGCGGCGCGGGCGAACTCATGGTGACGTCGATGGATAAAGACGGCACGCGCGATGGTTACGATCTTGAGCTGCTCTATGGGGTGACGAGCCGCGTGAAAACGCCGGTGATCGCCTCGGGCGGCGCGGGCAATGTGCAGCATCTCGTCGATGCGATCGTCAAAGGCGGCGCGAGCGCGGTGCTGGCGGCGAGTATTTTCCACTTTGGCACGCATACGATAGCGGAAGCGCGCGCGGCGCTCGCGGCGGCGGGCGTGCCGCAAAGAAGGATCGAGTCATGAGCACGCACTCTTCTCTTTCTTTGGGGGAAGCGCTCGACGCATTGGCGGTAACGATCGCGCAGCGCGCGGGCGCGGACCCCTCCTCTTCCTACACCGCGCAGCTGTTGGCGGCTGGCCCGGCCAAGTGCGCGAAGAAGCTTGGCGAAGAGGCGGTCGAGGCGGCTTTGGCTTGCGTGACGGGCGATAAAGCCGGCCTCGCGAGCGAAGCTGCGGATGTGGTGTTCCACCTTTTGGTGGCGCTGCAGGCGGCGGGCGTTACGCCCGGCGAGGTCGCAGCGGCGCTTGAGAAGCGGAGGGGCGTTTCCGGACTCGATGAGAAGGCACAGCGAAATTAGCTGAGCTTCACTGCGGGCTGCATTGCGCCAGCAGAACGAGCAAGGGCGATAGACACAGCGCCGCAAGCGCCACGTATCGCCAGAAAGGGCGACGTATGTTCATGCGGAGACAACGCAGACGTGCGCCGCCAAGCTCCCACTTTACGACGAGGAGTGTGACCACGGGCACGCTTAGCCTTAATACGAGCAAGTTAGGCCAAGTTAGTCTTGTGTGACCTAATATGCCCTAACTTACCCGTGATTGCTTATTTTCGCTTTTTCACGAAGACGTAGACGGCGCCCGAGCCGCCGTGCCGCTGATGGGCTTCGGCTATGCCAGCGACGAGCGGACGGATTTGTTTGCCCTCGAGCCAATCCGGCAGGCGGCGTTTCAGGACGCCCGTCTCCCCTGCTCTGCCTTTGCCGGTGACGATCAGCACGGCCCGTTCGCCGCGGGCTTGGGCGTCCAGCAGGAAGGAATGAACGGCGGCGCGGGCGCTATCCTGGGTGTGACCATGGAGATCGAGCTTCATGCCGATCTCGACATCGCCGCGGCGCACTTTCTTCTCCCCGCCGCGATCGGCTACCGGCTGCGCCAAAGGCGTGGCGGGTTTGGCTTTCGCGGGCGGCGCAGCGGCTGCGGTTTTGCGCTTTTTGAGCGGCGCAGGCCCTGGTTCGGCCGGCGCCTCATCGGGCGGCAATGGCTTTTTGGTTTTGACGGTGCGCGCGATCCGGCGCCAGAGCGCCCGCTCTTCGCCGCTTAGCTCGCGCTTTTTCATAGGCTTTAGGCTTGGACGACGCGACCCAATTGCCAGTTCGGATCGTGCGAACGCACATTGCGCTCGAACGTCCAGCGCTCCTTGGTTTCGCGCAGATGATGCAAGCCTTCGGCGAGCTCAGCTTCAAATTTGACCGCAACGCGCGCGATATCGCCCTCGAGCGCCGCGTCCGAAATCTCCGCGTGTTTCAAGCGAACAAGCTCCGGGCCTTTATCGCCGCTGGCTTCGCGGGCTTCGATCGCGGTGACGTAAGTGCTGTAAACACGAGGCGTGAGCAGGCTTTTGAGCGCGTCGCGATCGCCTTTCGAGTACGCGCCGATAATGATTTCGTACGCGCCGCGCGCGCCTTGGAGAAAATGATCGGGATCGAAATTCGGATCGACGCGCGAGATATCCACAAGCCCATCACCCGATGAGGGCAAGCCGCTGAGGTTGGCTTGCTGGCGCTGATCGTCATTCATGCGCGGCAATGGGCCTTGCGCCGGCTGTGGTTGCGGCTGCGAACGATTGGGCCGTTCAGCGCCTGTTCGCCTGCCGAGCACGGAATAAAGCCGCGCCAGCACCAGGCCCGCCACAACCGCCAGCACCAGAATTTCTATAAGGGACGTGTCCAACAAACCGCTCCTCGGGATGCGACTGCAACATAGTGCGCATGAACGTAAAGCGCCACCCACGGCCTATGTTGCGAGGCGGCGGCGCGCATGATAGCCCCCGCCGCCTCCCAGTAACCTTTATGCGAGAGCCAACGCATGACGACCCTCGGAAGCGGCGAAAGCCCGCCAGAAGCGCCTCATCTGCGTGTCCTTGCGCAGTACGTGAAAGATTTTTCCTTCCAAAATCCGATGGCTGCGGAATCGGCGCGCTCGCATGAGGTGCAGCCGATGATTGATATGGGCGTCGAGGTGAAGTCGCGGCCTGCCGGAGCCGATGGCGAAAACGTGTTTGAGGTCGATCTGCGCATTCACGTCGAAGCA
>JBEVOS010000060.1:0-5173 GCA_040507435.1 Caulobacterales bacterium
CACTCCGAAGAGCGGCGGCCGCATCGCGTCCCCCAAGAGGCCAGCGTGACGCACGCCAGCCCGATGTTGCGATTAGAGCGCGCGCTTGATCGTGAAGACGACCGTTTCTTTAGAAACTTCGTTTCCAGCGCCGTTGGTGATGCTTTCGTCCGCGTTGACGTAGCGGAGGTCGAGTCCAAAGCCAGCTACGCTCATGGTGCCGCCGACATTCCAGGTCGTGTATTCGTCGGTGGCCGTGCCGTCGTCGAGCACGAAGTAGCCGACTTGATCGACGGTTTGCTTGCCCACGGCGCCCGACACGGAGAACATGTCGGAAATTGTGAACGCCGCATTGGCTTCGTAATAGAGGCCGGAATCGGTCGAGCCAGTGAATTCCGGCGAGTAGTACACGGCGGCGCCGAGCGTCAGGCCTTCAACCGGCGTAATCGAAGGAGCGAATTTCAGTTCATAATAATCGAGGTCGACGCCTTCCGGTCCAACCGAGCCATCCTCAGAGCCGGGATAGAAATAGCCGAGCACGCCGATATCGAACGCCACCGGGCCGAGTGTCGGCTTCAAGCCGGCGTAAAGATCTAGCTCGACGCCGCCGTCATCAAAGCCCGTGCCGCTGTCCCAACCAAAATCAACGCTCGACGCCCAGGTGCCGGCATAGAAGATGCCGCTGGAAACGTCGAAGCCGCCTTGAACGGCCGGGCCATTGTCGGACTGCGAAACGCCGCGGAAAACATAATTCGACGTCAACGCGACGTTGCCGGAGTACGAAACTTCCGCCGAAGCCGGAACCGCTGTCGCCGCCGTCGCCGCGCCGGCGAGCAGCGCCAGCCCAAGAATCTTCTTCATGCTTGTCATCCTCAAAATATCCCCCGCGGGTTTTACGCCGCGCGTCAGCGGCGAAGTTCACGAATTACCGTGAACGAGTGGTAAACGGTGTTAAACATCGCAGTAACGTTGCCGGGAAAAGACGAGGGCGTTGCAATCGGGGCACAATCGGAAAACCTGAACGCTTTTTGCGCAGAAGAGGCGTTCAACGCCTAAAACAGGTGCGGATGAGGCATTCACGAGATTGAGATCAAACACGCGATGATTAAATTGAGACCGGAACGATGCTTGCGCTGCAAGGCGTGTGTGCTTTTTTAGCAACAAGAAGTTGCGCTCTCCCGGTTAAGGCAGGATATCCCAAACAAGAAACTTCGAGAGACCATGGCGACATGATTGACGGCCTGTCACAGCTCGGCGCGCCGGCGCCGGTACCCGCGAGCCCTGAAGCCGCGACATTGGAGCGCGCGCCCAACCCGCATCCCGCCGCACTCTATCTTGCGCGGTTCACCGCCCCGGAATTCACGTCAATTTGTCCGGTGACGGGCCAGCCAGACTTTGGCGTGCTCGTGATCGACTATGCGCCGAAAGATTGGATCGTGGAATCGAAGAGCCTGAAGCTGTTTCTCACAAGCTTCCGCAACCACGGCGCCTTCCACGAGGACTGTACGATCTACGTCGCGAAGCGAATCATCGAAACAGTGGCGCCGGCCTGGCTGCGGATTGGCGGGTATTGGAATCCGCGCGGCGGTATTCCAATTGACGTGTTCTGGCAGACGGGAGCGCCGCCAGAAGGGCTGTGGCTTCCCGAACAGGGCGTCGCCGCCTATCGCGGACGCGGCTAGAATACGTCGTTGGCGGGGATGCGATGCCTTACGTAAACATCAAAGTGACGCCCGATGGGCTCACGCCAGAAAAAAAGCGCGTGCTCATTAAAGGCGTGACGGAGCTTCTTCAGAAGGAGCTCGGCAAAAATCCCGCAACCACTTTTGTCATCATCGATGAAGTCGATACCGACAATTGGGGGATTGGCGGCGAAAGCGTGACCGAGCGGCGCAAGGCATGAACACGTCCTCGGCCGTTAGCCTGAGCATTCTGATGTTCGCTACGGGCATCGGCATCCCGATCATGGCTGCGCTCAACGCAAATTTAGGTGCGCGCCTCGGTAGTCCCTATGCCGCCGGTTTCATCACCTTCGTCGTTGGCGCGATCGTCGCCGGCATCGCGCTTCTACTGACTGGCGGCGCGCAGCGTCTATCGTTCAATGCGCCAGCTTATCTTTATGCGGGCGGATGCTTCGTCGCCTTCTACGTGTTGTCGATCACCTATGTCGCGCCGCGCCTGGGCTTGGGCACAGCGGTGTTCTTCGTGCTGCTTGGCCAAATCGCCGCTGCCGCGACAATCGATCATTTCGGACTTTTTGGCGCGCACCCGACGCCAATCACATTGCAGCGTATTGCAGGTATTGCGCTGATGGCCGCGGGCTTGTTCCTCGCGCGCCGCGTCGTCTGAACTAGCGGCTTGTGAAACGAAAGATCGGCCCGCGCCAGCGCGCGCCGTCGCCGCTGATCTGTTCGAGCGAGCCTTCTTTGAGATGCGCGCGAATGGCGCTCTGCCAGAACACGAGCGCAGATAAATTGTGCTGCGTCACGGCCACTTCCCACCGCCCGGGATAGCGCGCGAAAATCTCTTCGGCAGCCGCGCTGCCTAAACGGTTGCGCCGATATTTTCGCGCGATGAAAAATTCCGCGAGATTGTAATCGACAGCCGCGCCGGACGGCGAAACGCGATTGAGCAACGCAAAGCCGATCAGCACGCCGTCTAGCCGAATGAGAAGCGGCAGCCGTCCTTCCTCTCGCCAATAAAGATCGAGATGCGGGTAGGGCTCAAAGCGTCCATCCGCGTCTAATTCATAGGTATGTTCGTCCTCTGGCGAGAACTCCGAAAAATCGTGCGCGTAGAGTTGCAGCAAGTTTTCGAGCGCGCCGCGCTCGTCAAGCGAGGCATGTTGAAGAGAGAGAGAAGGCATCGGCAGGGATTATTTCGGTGCGCGCTTCGCTAAGATACGCTGCAGCGTGCGGCGGTGCATGTTCAGGCGCCGCGCCGTCTCGGAAACATTATGCCCGCACAATTCGTACACGCGCTGAATGTGCTCCCAACGCACGCGATCTGCGCTCATCGGATTTTCCGGCGGCGCGGGCTTGTCGTTCGGCTGCGCGAGCAAAGCTTTCGCGATGTCGTCTGCGTCGGCCGGTTTTGCGAGATAGTCGATTGCGCCGGCTTTCACCGCCGCGACAGCAGTGGCGATCGCGCCATAGCCGGTCAGGATCACAACGCGGCAATCCTTGCGTTTGCGTTGCAGCGCTTCGACGACCTGCAGGCCTGACCCGTCCTCAAGCCGGAGGTCGAGAACCGCGTAGGCGGGCGGGGAAGCGTTGACCGCGTCAAGCGCTTCGCTGACCGAGCCTGCGCCAACAACCTCAAAACCGCGCGCGCTTAAAGCGCGCACGAGGCGGCTGCGGAAAGCTGCGTCATCGTCGAGCACGAGGAGAGACTTCTCGCCCTCGATCTGGGCTGCGCCCTCGGGCGCGGAATCTGTCTGGGTCATGTGCTTATTTTATAACCTTTTGCGACATGTCTCAAAGCGGAGGCGCTTCTAGGGCGATCCGGGGCCAAACAGCCCTTATGGAAGCGCCCTTTCCGGGCGCGGTCCGGTTGCGGACGGTGAGCCGCGCCCCAGTTCGCTCAATCAGGGTTTTTGCGATGAAAAAGCCCAGGCCCAATCCGCCTTGACCGTCATTTTCACTGCGTTCGCTGACATAGGGCTCGCCCAACCTGCCGATGATGGATGGCGAAAATCCAGGGCCATCGTCCCGCACGGTGATCTCGATTTCGTTCGCGGTCCAGCGCGCGATGACCTCGACGCGCGAATCCGCGAAGCCGACGGCGTTTTCGATGAAGGCGCCAAGACCGTGCAAAATTTCCGGCAGGCGGCGCACTTCCGGCGCGCGCTCCCCCTCCGGCGCTTCGACGGAAATGACGATCTCAGCCTCGAGCCCCTGAGGTGGCTCGGCGGCTTCGTCAACCAACGCTTTCAGCGGCGCGCGCCCATGCATGGCGTCGCCGCTTTCACCGTGATTCGAGAGTTGCGTGAGGATCGCACGGCAACGCTCGCTCTGACTCATAAGCAATTGCGCGTCTTCCGCGAACGGAGAATCTGGCGGCAGTTCCCGCGCCATTTCCTTGGCGACAAGATGAATGGTGGCGAGCGGCGTGCCGAGTTCATGCGCGGCGGCGGCGGCAAGGCCGCCAAGCGCTGATAGTTTTTGCTCGCGCGCAAGCACGGCTTCCGCCGCTGAGAGCGCAAGGTTGAGGCGCTCCTCTTCCGCCGCGACGCGCCAAGCGTAAACGCTGGTGAATCCGAGGCAAATCATCACCGAGGTCGTCATGCCGATCTGATAAAGCTGCGGAAGAAAGAGCTCTTGATCCGCTGGCCACGGCAGAGGCTCATGCCAAACAGCAAGCGCGCCAATAGAAATAAAGCAAAGCGCAGTGAGGCCGGCCGTCGCGCTTGGCCGCAGCACTGCCGCTGATACGGCCACAGGCGCGACGAACAAAAAGATGAAGGGGTTTTGCACGCCGCCTGTGAGCGCGAGCAGAACCGCGAGCTGCAGTACGTCATACGCAAGTTGGGCGGCCGCTTCCCAATCGGGCACCAACGCTTGGTTTGATCGCGTCACCATAAGCGCGACATTCAGACATGCGCTGACGGTGATCGCCGCCAGACACGATCCCAGCGGAAGCTCGAACCCGAGGCCGTACCGCACGAAGAGCAGCGACAACACCTGCCCAATGACGGCGAGCCAGCGCAGAAAGATCAGCGTGCGCAAACGCACGCGGCTTGTGCCGGCGAGAGGCGCTTCGCCGCGTGGCGCACCCAGAACAGAGGCGATGGAGATGTCGGTCATCGGAGGATTTCCAGCGTGTCCTAGCAGGCGCGAGCCGGTTTGCGCACCCTTATGATGAAGCGCGCTGAAGAAGGGTGCGGCGGCGCGGCGCGTTGACGGTGAGCGGCCGGGCGGGTCTGGATCAACGCATGGCAGCGCCGCCCAAATCGAAACGATCTTTGACGCGCGCGGTGCTTCCCGCGCTGGCTGCGGCAGGTCTCGCCGGCCTCGGTACGCTTTTGGTGGTCACGCACCAGCAGGGGCGCGTCCCCTTTGTAGAGCCCGGCCCGCCCGCAGGCTGCGTGATTCCGCCGCCCGCGAACATCGGCGGCGCGTTTGATCTCATCGACAGCGCCGGAGAGCCCACGAATCAGACCCGATTCGCCGGGGCGCCCGCGCTGGTCTACTTC
>JBEVOS010000253.1:0-8877 GCA_040507435.1 Caulobacterales bacterium
TTCGGTGCGCCCGGTATAATAAGCGATCGTCGTGGTGCGCGTGTCGCTAGTTGCGACCGCCTGCACATATTGGCTGACGCGGCCTGAGCCGTCATAGGAGATCGTCAGCGTCGAGCCGTCGGTTTGCGTGATCGTCGCAATACGCTTGCTCGATCCGTCATAGGTATAATCGGTGGTGTAGACATTGTCGTCCGTCACCGAATTGTCGCCTGGCGTCAGATCGACTTTGACTTGGGTCAGCCGGTTCGAGCCGTCATAGGCATAGCGCGTGCGGGTCAGCGTCTTCGCCGTGCTCGTTGCAAACTCGGTATAACCGGTGACGACGCTCGTAATGTTGGAGCCGGTCCAGCCATATTCGATGTAAGAGCCGTCCGCCGTCGTGACGCGCGAGAGCTTGTCCGATGAATAGGTGAAGGCGAGCGCATTGCCGTCCACATCGGTTGCGAACGTGATGCGCCAATTGCCGGTCCCATACGCGCCGTAAGTTTCGGTCGTTTGCGTCGCGCCGTCGGTAAATGTCCACGTATTGGCGCCCGAGCTATAGGTCAGGCGATCGCTAGCGCCCTCGCCTTCCTTGGTTTCGTAATAGGAGCCTTTCCAGGCATAGGTGATCTCCGACCCATCGGCCGACACGCGTTTGATTGTCGAACCCGCCGTATTGACGGTTCCGGTAAGGCCAAACACGCGCCGGTCCGTCGATTGGCGCCAATAATCGCCATTGTCGTCGAGCGCGCCGAGCGAATTATACGTACGCGCAAGCGCGATATCGGGCCCGCGTCCGACAAGGAACTCATCCTGTCGCGACACCAGCAAATTTCCGGTCGCTGCATTGAGAAAGACATTGTCGCCACCGCGCCCAAGGCTGGCTGCGCCAAGCAATCCGCCTGCGCCCACGCTTGCGCCCGAGCCACGCTCAAAGCCTGACCCAAGTCCGGTAAAAATCGCGACCATGTCGTCCCCGCCAAATCATCGGCGGTCGCGTTTCGCGCAAGCGCCAATAGTTTAGTCGGCGGATTTCGAAAAAAGTTTAGCGGAACCGCGAAAGTTTTTTCGATCCCACAGCTAACGCGTTGCTTTCCCGCACAAATAGTTTTGAGCGTCGCACTTAACTGTGCCGATCATACGCGTGATCTCGGCAAGCAGAGCTTACCGCGCAGCGTTTGCTGCGTCCGGCGCTCACACGAGCAATATGTTGCGAAGCGTCGCTGACGGCTTTCCGATTTCAGTGCGCAGCTGAAATTTTTATGGCGAGCTGCAGCACATTTGTAATGTGAGCTGTATTGACAGCTTCTTCCGTAACGCTAAGAAGCTTCCCGTTCCGCTTGCGTAAACATGCGAGGTTGAGTTCATGGGAGGAGATCAAGCGCTCTTCCTGCTCAACCAACTTGTGTGGACCGCGCTTATCGTGTCAGCGCCGATTTTGATCGGAACGCTGATCGTAGGTCTGTTGATCAGTGTCGTGCAGGTCGCGACGCAGATCCAAGAAATCACAATCTCTTACGTTCCAAAACTCATAACCGCCGCCGTCATGTTGATTGTGCTCGGTCCGTGGATGCTTGGGCGGCTGACGCAATTTGCGGTGACGCTCTACCAAACAATCCCTGCCCTGCAATGACAGACGGGGCAATCGCGGCCTATGCCGACAATCTCATTGCGATGCTGCTCGTGAGTTTGCGGATTGGCCCGACGCTCGCGTTCGCGCCGCCCTTTACGCTCATAAAAATTCCTCTGTTTGTGCGCGTGTTTCTCGGCGTTGCGTTGTCGGCTGCGCTTGTAGGCGCATATCCACAAGCCCATAGCAGCGATCTGTTAGATCAATCACTCGTCGCCGCTGCCGCAAGCGAGTTGTTGCTGGGCATAAGCCTCGCGATCGCTCTGCAGCTCGCGTTTGCGGCCATCCTAACGGCAGGCCGGGCCATCGATTTTCAAGTCGGATTTGGATTGTCGTTGATCGCCGATCCAACTCTACGCACCCAGATGCCGCTCATCGGCACATTGTTCGCCTATGCCGCGGGCGCCGTCTTCTTTGCAACCAATGGCCCCAACGATCTTGTCGCTATCTGGACTCAATCGCTCCGAGATATTCCCGTCGGCGCCTTCGCTGTCTCCGGCGATCTCTCCACGTTGCTTACTTATATCTCGACCGTGTTTGTGCTCGCATTAGGCCTCGGGGGCATAGCGGTCGTCACTTTGTTTATATGCGACCTCGCGATCGCATTCATGTCGCGGACCTTGCCGCAGATGAATGTTTTGCTCCTGGGCTTCCAGGTTAAAACGATCGCGCTTCTCATGACATTGCCATTCGCCTTTTCATTCTCAGGAGCGCTCTTCCTTCGCATTGTTCGTCTCGCCATCGACACCACGCCAAGGTTGGGCTGACATGGCGGAATCGACCGAGCAGAACAAAACGGAGGAAGCCACCCCATTCAAACTCAAGCGCGCGCGCGAAAAGGGCAGCGTAGCGCGCGGCGTTGATCTAGGTTTCTTTTCCATCTTGGTCGGCGCCATCGTATTCTATATGATCGCTGGCGGCGACACTTGGGTGCGGCTCGCGGCCACGATGCGGCGCGTATTTCTATCTGCGATTGAGGCTGCGTCAGATCCCCAATACGCACTCGCCGCAATATCGATTGTGTATCGGCCAGCCTTTGACTTCATTGCGCTGTTTGCCGGCATCGTTGTCGCGGTCGTCATTCTCGCTGAAATCGTGCAGATCCGAGGTCTCGTTTTCACCGCCCAGCCGCTGAAACCTGACTTCAATCGCCTCAATCCCGGTCAAAATCTCAAACGCCTCTTCTCGATGCGCCTGGTGAAAGAGACCATCAAAAGCGTTCTCAAACTCCTCTTCTATTCCGCGGCCGCCTACGTGGTCGCCCGTTACGCGTTCGAGCGATATAGCGCGGTCGTTTTTGACGGGGACCGCATCGCCGATGCATTTGCAACAGTCAGCATCCGTCTTCTCCTGCTTTTCGCAGTGATCGCGTTTGCGTTCGCGATGCTTGATCAAGTGCTGTCGCGACAAGAATTTAATAAACAGATGCGGATGAGCCGGCGCGAACTTACACGCGAGGCTCAGGAGCGGGAGGGCGAGCCGCGCCTCAAGCGCAAGCGCAAACAGCTCCATGCCGAATTCACCAAGCAAACCAAGGCGCTCGGTGATCTGCGTGGGTCAGATATGCTGATCGTCAATCCTGAGCACTACGCGATTGGGATTTTCTACGATGCGAGCGTGATGACCGCGCCGCGCGTGACAGCGAAAGGCAGAAACCGATTTGCGCTGCTTCTGCGGCGCAAAGCAGCTTTTCTATCGATCCCGATCGTCGAAGCGCCAGCGCTTGCGCGCGCGCTCTACAAGGAATGCGACAAGGGCTCCGAGACGCCGCCCAGCGCCTACGCCGCAGTCGCCGACCTCTATCTTCGTATCCTGCCTACAAAAGCGCGAAGCCAAGCTCATGCTCAATAGTCTGACGCACAACAGAAGAGAGATGGCGCTGGTCGCCGGGATGGTCCTCATCCTGATCGTGCTGTTCTGTCCGATCCCCGCTATATTTCTTGATTTTGCAATCCTGACGAATTTCGGCTTCGGACTGACGATTCTTCTCCTTACCCTCTATGTCGCAAAACCCGTCGAATTTTCGACCTTCCCATCGCTTCTGCTGATATCGACGCTCTTTCGCATATCGCTCAACGTCGCCGCCACACGGCTGATCTTGACTGAAGCCGATGCCGGAGACGTCATCAACTCCATTGGAGCGTTCGCAGTCGGCGGCAATTACGTCGTCGGCCTTGTAGTCTTCTTCATCCTCGTGGTCGTGCAATATATTGTCGTCACCTCTGGCGCACAGCGCGTTTCGGAGGTCGCTGCGCGCTTTACGCTCGATTCGATGCCTGGCCAGCAAATGAGTATCGACGCCGATCTCAATATGGGATTGATCGATCAAAAGGAGGCTTTGCGCCGTCGCGCCGCGCTTGAAAAGCAAGCCTCATTTTATGGCGCAATGGACGGCGCCAGCAAATTTGTCAAAGGCGACGCCGTCGCCGGCGTGATTATCCTCCTCATTAACATCATCGCCGGACTGATCATTGGCGTAGCGCAGATGGGTATGGATTGGGGCGAAGCGCTCCAGCATTTCACGCTGCTCACGATCGGCGACGGCATAGCAACCCAATTGCCTGCGCTTATCATCTCCATCGCGACCGGCATTATCGTCACGCGCTCAGCCGCTGATGACGATCTCAGCTCAGAACTCTTCAAGCAATTGTCGTCGGCGCCGCGCATCTTGCCAATCGTGGCGGGTATTTTGTGTCTTCTTTTGCTGCTCCCCGGCATGCCAAAATGGCCGATTGTCTTCATCGTCGGACTCTCGATCGCCTATTGGCTGCGCCTTCGCCGTAAATCCCCAAGCAAAGGCAAACGTGCGCAGACAGAAGACGCTGAGACGGCGGACGCCGCATCACAATCTGCTCACGCAGCGCCTCTGGCTGTCGCGGCGGGAAAGGCATTGGGACAAAGCTGGAGCAATTCGCACGTCATCATCATGGAGCGCATCGCCAGCCTGCGTCAGGCCCATGAGCGCGCCTTCGGCATGCCGTTTCCCGCCGTTCAAATCATTGACGGCGCCGAGCTAGCGGACTTCGAATATGATATTCGACTGTTCGGCACGCGTTATGGCCGCGGCGAAATTCATCCCGATCAGATTCTCGCCATCCGCGGCGACCGTGCAACAGAACGTTTGCCTGGCGCCGAAAAACCCGATCCGGCCTTTGGTCTTCCCTCGCTTTGGATCGAAAGCGCGCAGAAGGAAGCTGCGCAAAACGCAGGCTACACCATCGTCGATCCGTTGACCGTATTCATCACGCATTTTGGCGAAGTTCTGCGCACCGAAGCATCCGCGCTGCTGACCCGGTCGACGACGGCGTCGCTTCTTGAAGGCGTGCGCAGCCGACAGCCGGGTCTTGTGGAAGAACTGATTCCTCAATTGATGACAGTGTCGGACGTTCAGCGCGTTTTGCAGAACTTGCTGTCAGAGGGCGTCCCCATATCCGCTATCGATCTGATCGCAGAACATCTCGTCGATCTTGCCCGCACCGAGAAAGATATTTCGGCGCTCACCGAATTGCTGCGTCAGCGGATGAGCGTCACGATCTGCAATAAGCTACGCGACCGGCACAGCGACTTGGCCGTTCTTAGTCTGGATCCGCGGCTTGAGAACCAGATTCAAACGAGCGTCGCGCAAAATGGGAAACGCGACTCGCTCGCGATCGATCCGCGGCTCGCAGAACGGCTTATTCGCAAGCTCGCGAGCCTTGCCAATGAGATGATGGCGGCGGGACGGGAGCCTGTTTTATTGTGTGGCGCAGAGATCCGTCGTCAAATGCGCGCACTGACCCGCCGGAGCATACCGAAATTGTCGATTGTGTCCGTCAGCGAAATTCCCGCCACCATTGACCTGCGGTCGCAGGGCGTGGTCCGGGTAGAGAGCGATGAGCCAACATCGCCGCACCCGCCACGCGCTGCCGAACAGCAACCGCCGGCGTCAGATGGGTTTGGGTTTCAGTTAGGATATCAGCGTGGCTAATTTATTCGTAGATCACGCTGCGCGTCTCAAATCGCTCCTCGGCTATCTTGAGAGCGACCCAGGCAATCTCTCGCTCCTTTCGGATGCGGCCGAGACAGCGCTTGCCGCCCATGATCCCAAACGTACGCTTGAATTGCTTGAGGCTTACGCGGCGCACGCCCCGCTCCCGCCGCAGGAACGAAACCTCGCAGGTCTTGCGGCGCTTCAAGCGCAAGATTATCCGGCCGCTGTCCAGCATTTTGAAGCTCTGCTGCCGGCAAATGCCGAAGACGTCGCGCTACGTTTCAACCTCGCTTGGTCTCTCGCAATGACTAAGAACTTCGAGCGCGCATTGGAACTCTTGGATCCCGCCACGGTCGAAGCTTTACCGCAAGCCGCAATGCTTCACCTCCAGCTTCTGCACAATGCGGGTCATCTCGACGAAGCGGCCGAGGCTTCGCGCGCGCACATTTTGCGCCATCCAACGAATGAAGGCCTCCTGGCGGCCGCGTCCGTCCTTGCGATCGATCTTGAGGACCTCGACCTCGCGCGCGATTGCGCGATCCGCAGCGGCGAGCATCCCGACGCCCTCACCACGCTTGGCACGCTGTCGCTGAACGATGAAAATCCCGAGGCGGCACTCGAGCAATTTGAGCGTGCATTGGCGAAAAACCCCTACACGCCGCGCGCTTGGGTCGGCAAAGGCCTAGCGGAGCTCCTTTCCGGGCAAGGGCCGCAAGCCGCGCGCGATATCGAGCACGGCGCGCAAATGTTCGACACGCATATCGGAAGTTGGATCGCAGCCGGTTGGGCGCATGTGCTCAGCAACGACCTTGTCGCCGCGCAAAACTGTTTCGACAAAGCGCTTTCAATCGACGCCAATTTTGCGGAATCTCATGGATCGCTCGCCGTTCTCGACTTCATGAACGGAAACTTCGATTCCGCCCGCCGGCTTGCGCAAACCGCGCTGCGTCTTGATTCCAAATCCTTCGCCGGCGCGCTCGCACAATCTCTTGTGTTATCGCATGGCGGCCGTAACGACGCTGCACGCGCGATCGTCGAGCGCGCATTGCATACGCCGCTCGGCGAGAACGGCCAGACCATCGCGCAAGCGCTCGCAAAATATGTCGCGAAAGCTTCGTCATCGACACGCATGCAGTAATTGCGGCATGCGGCGCCCACGCTCGATATGTTGTCTCGCAGATTTTCTACCCGCGATATTGCAGCCCCAACCAGGACGCGAATTTCTCGCCGAAAGAGAGTCGAAGATTACAATTCTCTCAAAACGCGAAATATTCGTTGCGCAAGTTACGCTGCGGTAGTAGTTCCGTCGCGTAGGGGGAAGCGCCATGGGTCTCTTGGAAATAGGCGGCGTGATGATGTCCGCCTCGCAGCAACGTCTCGACGTCGCCGCGCAGAATATCTCCAACACAACGACGCCCGGCTATAAGAAGCACGCATCGTTTCAAGAGCGCTTGCGAGACGTCGATTTCTTAGATGCTGCGCAGCGCGCTGGGCGCACGCAAACTGATTTCTCGCAGGGGAGTTTGCGTCTCACCGGATCGCCGCTCGATCTTGCGATTTCAGGCGGCGGTCTCTTCCGCGTACGCGGCGAAAATAGCATTTATTTGTCGCGCAACGGCCAGTTTTCTCTCGCGGAAGACGGACGCGTTGTAAATGCGCAAGGGTTTTCGCTGCAAACTGCAGATGGTGAAGATCTCATCCTCAAAGATCTGAACGTCGAAATTCTGCCCGACGGAACTGTGCTTGAAGATGACGTTCCGATCGCGCGCATTGGGCTGGTGCAAGCAAGCGAACCGGACGCGCTTACCGCAATCACCGGCACGCTCTTTTCGGCTGACGGGCCAGCCTTGGAAGAAACCGGCGATCCAATCATTCGGCAAGGCATGCTGGAAAGCGCCAATATAGAAATGGCGGATGAAATGGTGGGCATGATGTCAGCGCTTCGGCAGGCGGAGATCGGTGCGCGCGTCGTTCAGTCCTACGACACGCTTATCGGTCAAGCGATCTCAACCTTCGGGCGCGCACGATGACCGGCGCGTTTGATATTGGCGCGGTCGGGCTTGTCGCGCAAAAGCAAGCGCTTGATGTCATCGCCAACAACATTGCGAACATCAATACGCCGGCCTTTAAGCGCTCCGACGTTCGGTTCTCGGAAGTGATGGCGACGCGCGCCGACAATGCCAACCCGTCCGCACGCCTAACGCAGGATCCAGCGCTCTCCGGCGTTTCAGCGCAATCTTTTCTGAACATAACCGGTCAAGGCCAAATTGATCGCACTGACAATCCGCTCGATCTCGCGATCGAAGGTGAAGGATTTATCGAATTGATGGGGCCTGGCGGTCAGACCTTGCTCTGGCGCGGCGGCGTGTTGCGGGTCGGCGAAGACGGCCTCTTATCTGCAGGCGATGGATTGCCGATGCGCGCCATGATCGCCGTGCCTGCTGGCGCGAGCGCGCTCACTGTAGCGCCCGACGGACGCGTATCTGCGCGCGTCGATGGCGCCGATCAGGCGACGGAAATCGGCCGGCTTTTGCTCGTGCGCCCGGAAAACACAAACGCGCTCGAACGTTTGGATGGCGGTTTTTACCGCTTAAATGACGGCAATCGGCTTGAAGAACTTGCCGCCGGCGAAGACGGCATTGGCGCATTCGTTCAAGGCGCGGTCGAGCGATCCAATGTAGAGCTTAACGACGAAATGGTGCGCCTCATGATCGTGCAGCGCGCCTACGCCGCCAATGCGCAAATCGTTCAAGCCGCCGATCAGATGATGGCCATCGCGAATGGGCTGAGGCGCTAACCGATCCATGGCGGGGATATTTTTTCACATTTTTGCCGCCGCCGCGTCGCTCTGTGCGGTCACGAGCGCAGAGCATGTCGAACTCGATACGCGCGATGTCCGCGTGCGTGACGTCGCCTCCCTCGGCTGTTTTGAAAACGAGACGCGATCGGAGCTGGGCGATCTCGTCATCGCACGTCTGCCAGAAAACAATCGCCAAATGACGCTGTCCCGCACCGCGATCGCAAACCTTGTCCGCCGCCGTGCGCCGGCGCTTTCCGAACTCGCCGCCGGCGATGGCGCAATCACCATTGGACAGCGCGTGAGCGTAGCCGGCGCCGGCGCGCTTGAATGTTTTGCGTTAGCGCATCCCCTGCCCAACGGCGCCGCAATATCGATGGACGATCTTGAAGCAGCGCCATGCGCCGACCATGCGCGCGGGCCTCTGACTTACGATCGTGCATCTGGCGCGCTGCGCGCCGGCGGCGATCTCGCGCAAGGTGATTACATCGGGCGCGT
>JBEVOS010000070.1:0-5216 GCA_040507435.1 Caulobacterales bacterium
GCATGCGAGAGTAGGTCGTTGCCGGGTCTGCTCGGCGCGTTTCCACGAAGATCCCGAACCCTCTTTTAAACAGCGCATGATTGATCTGACCTGACGCGCGATGGAGCCAGCTGATGCGAGCGTAAGCGAGCGTCATTCAGCGAAAGCTGGGGTCCATCAAAAAAGTTTGCCGCGGGATGGAGCAGCCCGGTAGCTCGTCAGGCTCATAACCTGAAGGTCGTTGGTTCAAATCCAGCTCCCGCACCCAAACAAAAGGCCCCGGTTCACGCCGGGGCCTTATGTTTTAGTCGATAGCGGTGGCGGCAGAGATCGCACAGCTATACGTGGCGACTTGATCTGATCCCACTTCGCGGCGACATGGGCTGACAAGTAAGTCCTTTGGCTGCCGCATGAGCCTAAATCACGATTTCTACATCTTGGACGTAACCGAGCCAGGCAATCACTGCTTCGCCGAGGTCGCGCTCGCGCTTCAAGGCGCCTTTGCAGAGCTTGGCCACGTAGCGCCGATTGTCAGCGAAGTACGCAAGGAAGGCGTGCCGATCGTGCTCGGCGGCCTCGTCCTCGACAAATTCAATCTGCCGCCTGACCGGCCGGCGGTCATCTACAATTTCGAGCAGGTGTCGCCGAATTCGCCGTTTTTCCAAGGCGGTTATCTCGCCGCGATGAAACGATACGACACGTGGGATTACAGCCCGCGAAATATCGAAGCGCTAAAAGCCCTGGGCGTCGATGCTGCGTTGTGTGGCGTCGGTTATGCGCCATCGCTTTCGCGCATCCCGCCGGCGCCGACGAAAGACATCGACATCGTCTTCGTCGGGCAATTTCACCCACGCCGTCACGCAATTCTCTCCGCGCTGCACGACGCTGGGTGTAGCGTCGTGGCGGCGGGCAGCGGATGTTATGGTGCGGAGCGCGACCAGCTCTACGCGCGCGCGAAGATTGTTCTCAACATTCATTACTTTGACGCGCATGTCTTCGAGATCGTGCGCGTCTCCTATTTGCTCGCCAACGAAATCTGCGTCGTCTCGGAAATTGGACTGGATCAAAGCTTGGAAGCGCCGTTCGCAGACAGTGTAGCCTTCGCCCCGTACGAAAAACTTGTCGAAACCTGCCTCGCTTTGCTGTCCGATGAGGAAAAGCGCACGCTGATCGCACGCGAAGGACGCAAAGCGTTCGCCGCAATGTCGCAAACGCCAATGCTGGAGCGCGCGCTGGAAACTTTCCCAGCACGCCAAAGAGGTCTCGTTTGGTACTAGCGTGTCCGCGCGAAAATCGCCGTGGGCAGCAGTCGATCATCGGTCTTATGCGGAAGGCACATATCGCCCGCCTCCCAAACACGATTCGGGAGCGCATCCTGCGCTGCTTGCTTCAACGCAACAGCCGATAGCCGCACGGCATAAACGGTCGCGATCATGAAACCGCCGGGCGCGAGCACGCTCGCGCATTCGGCCAATAATTCAGAGACGCCTTCCTCCAATTTCCACGTCTCGCCTTTCGGGCCGCGCCCGAATTTCGGCGGATCGAGGAAAATTCCATCGTAGCGGCGCCCGCGCCGGCCCTCGCGTTTTACGAATTGCAGCGCGTCATCGACGATCCATCGGATCGGCGCATCGGAAAGCTGAGCCGCTTCCTGATTCTCGCGCGCAAACCCAATCGCTTTTTTCGATGCATCGACATGCGTTACGCGCGCGCCCGCCGCCCCGCATGCAAGCGAAGCGAGACCCGTATAGCCGAACAGGTTCAGCACTTCTGCTTGCGGCGCATCAATCGCCCGCGCGCGCAACGCCTCCTGCGCGAAGCGCCAATGCGCCGAGTGTTCCGGAAAAAACGCGAGATGGCGAAATGGCGTGGGGCGTGAAAGAAATCGCACGCCGTTCCAGTTCAGCGGCCATGTCTCGGGCAATTGCTTGTTGAAGCGCCAACGGCCGGCTTCATCATCGTCTGCGCCGCTTGGCGCAAAGATGGCGTCGGCGCCGTCCCATTCCGCCGCTGAAAGGCGCGGGCGCCACAACGCTTGCGGTTCCGGTCGCACAAAGCGATACGGCCCGACTTGTTCGAGCTTGCCGCCATTGCCGCTGTCGAGCACGGCGTAATCGCGCCAATCGTCCGCGACGAGAATGGAGAGACTAGGCGCCGTCATAACCGCGCCTCCGCCATACATCGTAGAGCAACACGGCCGTCGCCGCCGCGAGGTTCAAGCTGTCCGCGCGCCCACGCATCGGAATGCGCACAAGCGCATCGCAACGCGCTTCAATGTCCGCCGGTAAGCCGGATTGCTCATTGCCCATCAAGACGAGTGTCGGCTTTTTTGCGTCTGGCGCATCATGCGGCAGCGTGCCCTTGAGCGATGCGCCGATCATTTGCTGCCCACGCACACGCCGCCATGCATCGAGCTCATCGAATGAAACCCGCGCGAATGGCATAGCGAAAACCGAGCCCATGCTCGCGCGCACCGCCTCGACCGAAAACGGATCGCAGGTTTGATTAACAAGCACGACGCCGCACGCGCCGACGGAATCCGCCGTGCGTAAGATCGTCCCGAGATTGCCGGGATCGCGCACGCCTTCGAGCGCAACGAAGAAATCGCCGGTCATTTCGTCCAAATCCGCGACACGCTGCGGATAGGCGCCGATCACCGTTTGCGGATTGTCCCGTTTCGCAATTTGTGAGAGCAACGCCTCGTTCATTTCGAGAAGCCGCACGCCGCGCCGGCTCGCTTCATCCGTTAACGCACGCACTTGAGGGCGCTCGAGCGCGGCGCCCGAAAACGCCATGACATGCGGCCAGACGCCAAGCTCGGCGGCTTCCGCCGCGAGCCGTGCGCCTTCAGCGAGAAAGAGCCCAGTCTCGTGCCGGCCTTTCTTCGTATGCAGGCTTTTCAGCATTTTAACCGCCGGATTGGCGGCGCTGGTGACGCGATGAGTCATGGGCTGATTTATAGGCGCAACAGGTCAATTCTTTCGCGCCCTTCGTCGCCGGTCTTCACCTCAATGGCTATTCCGGTTTCAGGCTCTCGCGATCGGGGTTAGAAAATAGGGCTGAACGGGCGCACAGGAGAAGCCGTAACCCCTATGATCGGCTTAATATTTTCCGAGATCGTCCTTTTTCTCGTGGCCGGACTTTTAGGGTTTGCCGCCGGTTGGCGCTTAAGCGCGCACGCCGCAGGCGTCCGTCAGCGGGCCGTTGAGGAAGATATTGATGCGCTCCGCTTAGCGGTGAGCGAAGCGCAAGTCCGCCGCGCCAGGGGCGCTGCATGAACACCGAGGACGGCCCCCGATCGCTTTTCTTGGGCGGCATCGTCGTCGCCATTGTCGCAGCGCTCGTCGGGCTTCTTGGGCCGCACGGCGGCTCCATCTGGCGGCTGCCCCAAAATTTGCAGGTGAGCGTAGAGCAGGCGCTCAAAGCGGCGGGCGCGGGCGGGCTGGAAGTTAATATGGAAGGTCAACGGGCCGTGTTGGCGGGCATCGTCGGCAGTGAGGCGGATATCGCCGCGGCGCAGCGCGCCGCCCTGAGCGCTGCCGGGCCGGGCGGCGCGTGGGCGGGCGGCGTCAGCAGCGCTGATGTCAGTGGTGTCAGCGTTGGCGAGGCTGAGCATCCCTTCGAATGGCGCGCCCGCAAAGCCGACAACAAAGTGACTCTTTCTGGCGCTGCGCCGAGCCAAGATGCGCGCGAAGCGTTGCTTGAACATGCGCGCGCGAATTTCCAAACTGGAGATGTCATCGACAACATGCACGTCGCCGGCGGCGCACCGAGCGGCCGTTGGCGTTATCTCGCGTTTGACGCGCTCGATCAGCTTTCGAAGCTTGCGAAAGGCGAGGCGCGCTTTAGCGACGAGCGCATCGTCGTCCTGGGCGAAGGCGATCGCGCTGCGGTCGAATCCGTACGCGCCTTCTACGATCAAACCATGCCGGAGCCCTATCGCGCGCGCGCCGAAGTGAGTGTCGCTGGCGAGCCTCTGGCAATCCCGGAACTCGCCGATCTCGATTTGAGCGATGCGCAGCCGCAGGTTTGCGAACAAGCCTTCCAGCGCTTGATGGCGCAAAACGTGATCAACTTCGCGTCTGGTTCAGCGGAGCTTGAGCGTTCAAGTTTGCCGCTGCTCGACAATCTCGCCTCGATCGCGCTGCGTTGCGATCGATATAATATCGAAATCGCCGGCCATACCGACAATCAGGGCGCGCGCGACATCAATCTCGATCTGTCACGCCGTCGCGCCGAAGCCGTCGTGAACTACCTCGCGAGCCTCATTGTTTCTCGCGAACGCCTCCGCGCCGTTGGTTACGGCGCGGATCGCCCGGTTTCATCAAATACGACGGCCGCCGGGCAGGCCGCAAACAGACGCATCGTATTCTCGGTGCAGGGCTAGAACCGCCATGCTCTATCTCATCCAAGCGCAATTCATTTGGCTTCTAATCACTGCGGTCGCTGCCGGCGTCGCGGGATGGGCGTGGCACAAATGGCGAAACGACGCCAAGCTTGATGAACTTGACAAGCGCCGCGTCGCCTTGCGCCGCGAACTCGTCGGGCTTGTGAACGGCAGCGGCGAAAGCGTGGCCGAACATGATCGCGGGCCCGGAATGCAGGAATCCTTGAACGGATTGAATGAAGCCCGGATCGCCGAACTTGAGCGGCAACTGGAAATATCGCGCGCTGCACGTGAGGACGTCGCGGCGCGCCTTGCGGAGACGCAGCGGGAATTGGAACGCCTCAGCGCGCGCGAGAACATCGTCGACGTAACGCCGCCACAGCAAATCGCCGCCTCGGCGGAATCGCAAATGGAAGCGGACGCCGCCCGGTGGCGTATGCGCTACCTGGAATCGCGCGTTCGCCACCTGGAAGCGCAGGCGCCGCCAAGCATCAGCTCTGCGGAGTTAGAGCGCCTCCGCACTGATCTAAGCGCCGCGCAAACCCGGATCGCTGCGCTTGAAAGCGATATCGCCGCCTTGGGCGCATCGGCGGCGCAAGACGAACTGAACAAATCGGCGTGGAAGGCCCGTTATCTCGGTGCGCGCGTGAAATACCTTGAGAGCGCCGAAAATGTCGTGCCGCCCATCGCAGCGCTCGCAGCCGCGCCCGAGATTGAACAGGAGATCGAACCGGCGAACGACGAAAATGAACAGCGTCGCACGTGGCGCATGCTCTATCTCGATAAGCGTATCGGTTATCTCGCCGACGCGAGCGAAACCCGCATCGCCGAACTGACGGAAGCGCGTGAT
>JBEVOS010000104.1:0-5074 GCA_040507435.1 Caulobacterales bacterium
CAGCGCTCTTCAATCAAGAGACGCGCACGCTTTTCACCCGTCTCCGCGAGCCGCTCCCAGAGCTCCTCCGTCATGAACGGCATGAATGGGTTGAGCAGCGTGACAATGCGGTCCAGCGCCCAGGCCATGGTGCGACGTGTTTCGATCTTCGCGCCCTCATCTTCGCCGTTAAGCAATGGCTTGATGAGTTCGAGGTACCAATCGCAGAACACGTTCCAGATGAATTTATAGAGCGCGCCGGCCGCCTCGTGAAAGCGCCGCGCCTCAAGTTCGCGCGTGACAATTGCGGCTGTCTTTGCTGTTTCGCCGACGATCCAGCGATTGACTGCCTGTTTCGCGGATGAAGGATCGAACGCTTCCCACGGCGCGCATTCGTTCATTTGCGCAAAGCGCGCGGCGTTCCAAAGCTTGGTGCCAAAATTGCGATAGCCTTCGATGCTCTTTTCGCTGAGCTTGATGCTCATTTGGCCTGAGATCATCGCCATCGTGAGGCGCAGCGCGTCGGCGCCATATTTATCGATGAGATCGAGCGGATCCATCACGTTGCCGCGCGTCTTGGACATTTTCTGTCCCTTCGCGTCGCGAACAAGCGAATGGAGAAACACTTCGCTAAATGGGACCTCATCCATGAAATGGAGCCCCATCATCATCATGCGCGCGACCCAGAAGAAGATGATATCGCCGCCGGTGATGAGGATGGAGGTTGGGTAGAAGCGTTTGAGCTCGGGCGTTTGATCAGGCCAGCCAAGCGTCGAGAATGGCCAGAGCGCCGACGAGAACCACGTATCGAGGACGTCTTCATCCTGCGTGAGGGGCGTGGTTTTTCCATAGTGAGATTTGGCCGCTGCAAGCGCCGCAGCTTCGGTTTCCTCGACAAAATATTTTCCGTCTGGGCCGTACCAAGCTGGAATTTGATGACCCCACCAAAGCTGACGTGAGATGCACCAAGGCTGAATGTTTTCGAGCCAGCGGAAGTAGGTTTTTTCCCAGGCCTCGCTGGTGAAACGCGTGCGCCCATCGCGCACGGCTTGCATCGCGACGTCCGCGAGCGGCTGCACATTGAGATACCATTGCTCGGTCAAGCGCGGCTCAAGCACAACGCTTTTCGATTTTTCGTCATGCGGAACGGCATGCGTGATCGGCTCGATCTTCTCGATCAGTTCGAGCGCTTCGAGATCGGCGACGATGCGCTTACGCGCTTCGGTGCGTTCGAGGCCGCGATAGGTTTCGGGCGCATTTTCATTCAAGCGCGCTTTTGCATCGAGGATATCGATCAGCGGCAGATTGTGACGCTTGCCGACGTCGAAGTCGTTGAAGTCATGCGCTGGCGTGATCTTCACCGCGCCAGAGCCTTTTTCGAGATCCGCATAATCGTCGGCGATGATGGGGATGACGCGGCCCGTGAGCGGCAGGCGCACCATTTTTCCAATCAGCGCTGTGTAGCGCTCGTCATTCGGATTCACCGCAACGGCGGTATCGCCAAGCATCGTTTCAGGCCGCGTCGTTGCGACAACGATGAATTGCGAAGGATTGTCCGCTAGCGGATAGCGGATGTGCCAGAGGTTGCCTTTGACCTCGATATTTTCGACTTCGAGATCGCTGAGCGCCGTTTCAAGTTTGGGGTCCCAGTTTACGAGGCGCTTGTCCTTATAGATCAGGCCTTCCTTGAACAGGCGCACGAACACTTTGCGGACTGCGTCCGATAGCCCCTCGTCCATCGTGAAGCGTTCGCGGCTCCAATCCGCTGAGCAGCCCAGCCGCTTCAGCTGGTGCAGGATCATGCCGCCGCTTTCGCCCTTCCATTTCCAGACACGGTCGGTGAAGGCGGCGCGGCCGAGCGCCTTGCGGTCCATATTGCCTTCGGCGGCGAGCTGACGCTCCACGATCATTTGCGTAGCGATGCCCGCATGATCGAGACCCGGCTGCCAGAGAACGGATTTGCCGCGCAACCGCTCAAAGCGGACGAGGATATCCTGCAGCGTGTTGTTCAGCGCGTGACCGATATGCAGCGAGCCCGTAACATTCGGCGGCGGAATGACAATGGCGAAAGCTTCGGCCGCGCCGCCGCGCGGCTGGAATGCGCCGGACTTCTCCCACGCTTCGCTCAAGCGGGGCTCAACACTTTTCGGATCGAATGTGGTTTCAAGCATGGGGGCGGAAATGGGCTTCCAAAACGAAAACGCCGCCGGAAACCGACGGCGCTTCTTTATAGCGGCGTTTTTGACGGAATCGACCTAGCGGGCCAGACGCGCGATCCGCTCGAGTTCGACCTCGACCTGGCGCTCGACAATGGTTGGCAGGTTTTGCTCCAGCCAATCCTTGAGCATCGGCTTCAGCATTTCGCGCACAACGCCTTCCAGCGACTGGCCGGGGTTGTCGGCGATACGGATGCTGCCCGCTAGGCGGGTCATCGCGCCTGCGGCAATCGATGCAACTGGCGTGGAGACAAGACCGTCCGGCGCTTCCGACGCGGGCGCAGCGGCAAACACTGCCGGCGCAGGCGCAGGCGCTGGGCGGGGCATTGGCGCGGGCTCCGGGATGGCCAGCGGCGCGGGCGCCGCCATGACTGGCTCTTCTTCGTCGAAGACCATGAGATCGTCATCATCGGCCGGCGGGGGCGCCGCCTGCGTCAGTTCAAGCGCCGGCCCGGCATCCTTGGGCGCCTCGACCTCCTCTTCGGAAATAATCCGGCGGATCGACGCCAGGATTTCCTCCATCGAGGGTTCCGACTGAGCTTCTTTCGCCGACATGAAACTTGCCCCACACTCGGGCCAGCGCTTTGCTGACCCACAAACTTACCGTTGCGTTTCGATTCGGGTCCACAGCGCGGATGCGTTCATTCGCGTCCGCGCAGTGGAATGTCTGCTGGCTCTGTGGAGAGCAGAGTCCGATTCACCGCGCGGCCATGCTCCGCTGGATCATATAATGGCGCGTTAACGGCCAGCACTGCGCCATCCAGGCGACCGATGGTTTGTAGCAAGGAATGCTGCGCGATGTAGGAATCGCGCTCCGCCGTCACGAGCAACAGACGCGAATCGAGCAATTCTTGTTGCGCATTCAAAACGTCGAGCGTGGTGCGCAGGCCGACGGAGCGTTCAGCTTCCACCCCTTCGTAAGCCAACTCATTGGCCTGCAATTGCGTGCGCGATGATTCCACGACCCGTTGTGCTGCAAGATAGTCGTTCCAGGACGACGTTACGCGCGCGACAACAGCGCGGCGCGCTTCTTCCGTCAGTTGTTCGGCGCGCTGCTCATTGATACGGCTTTGGCGCACGCGCGAGCGCGCATAACCGCCTTCGAACAACGGAATCGTGAGCTGCGCGGCGGCGCTCGTCGATTCTGTTTCAACGCCCGGCAAAGACGCTTCATCCGCGCGATCGGCGCGTGCGACGACAGCAAGCTGCGGCAGCAACGCCGAGCGCTCAATGCCGGTTTGCGCGCGCGCAGCGCGTTGGCCTTGCTGAGCTTGGCGCAGGTTTGGATTGAGCGCGAGCGCTTGATCCACCGCCTCATCAAGAGTTCGCGGAATATCCGGCGGCGGCGGCGGCGCTTCCAACGCGTCGGGCGCCTTGCCCACCAATTGCGTATAGCTGGCGCGTGAAGATTCCAAATCGGCGCGCGCTTGCAACAAGCCCGATTGCGCCCCCGCGAGCCGTGCGCCTGATTGCGCGACGTCGGTGCGGGTAATGTCGCCCACTTCGAAACGGGCGCGGGATTCTTCTTCCTGGCGCGTCAAAACCTCAACGTTCGCTTCGCGAATTCGCACCACTTCTTCATCGCGCCGCACGCCGACATAGGCGGCGATGACCGAGAGGAGCACATCCTGTTCCGTCTGGCGCAGCGCTTCGCGCGAAGCTTCAACGTTGGCGCGCGCTAAACGGCCCTGCGATGACCGGAAACCGCCGGTGTAAAGCGCTTGGCTGGCGACGATCGAAGCGCTTGCCGGCTCTATATCTTGATTTGCGACGCCATTGGTTTCGCTGTCACGGACGCCGTAACTGCCTTCGACATCAATTGAGGGAAGATAGTTCGCCCGCGCCTGCGCGCGTTGCTCATCCGTCGAGCGTGCAGAAAGCCGTGCTGCAGCTAAGGTGGGGTTATGCTCGTAAGCGTTGGTCAACGCATCGCCGAGCGTATCGCCCAGCGCTGAGGGCGCCATCATCGCCACAGCTGCAACCGAAATCAGAAAACGCATCGCGGCCCCCAAAGACGCCGCGATGCCTTTGACGCGTCAAAACGAGAAGACGCGCGGCCTTTCAAGACCCGGCACGACCGGCGGCGCCGAATCGAACGCCACACGGTACGAAACCGTTTCTTGCGATCGGGTATATATCCGCGCCGATCCAACGGCGCCCTGGCGAACGATCACGCCCAGCCGGCCATTCTCTGCAAGTTGCGCGATCCACGCATCCGGCACCACTTCCACTGCACCGTTCACCAGGATCACATCATAAGGCGCGGCTTCGGCCCATCCGGCTTCCAAGCCAGTCGAGACCGTTTTCACCGATGTCACGCCAGACGATTCGAGCGCCGCGCGCGCTGCAAACGATAATTCCGGATCGACGTCGAGCGCGTAGACCTCGCGCACGCAGGCCGCGAGCACCGCCGCCCCGTAAGCGGTCGCGCAAGCGATTTCGAGCGCGCGTTCGTTGGATTGCGGGGCCAGGGCCTGAATCAGTTTGGCGGCTTCGCGCGGGCGCAGCAAAAATCGGCCCGGCGACACTTCCAAATCCAAATCGGCATAGGCGAGCTGGCGCATATGTGCGGGCACGAATCGCTCTCGCGGCAGCGCCTTCATCGCCTCGATAACCCGAACATCGGTCACGTCGCTGGGACGGACCTGGCTCTCCACCATCATGGCGCGTGCGCGTGCGAAATCCATGGCGGCACGGATACGCGGTTCGCTACGGTTTTCGCAAGGCGCCGCTGCGTCGCGCACCGCGCGCCGCGTTTGCGACCAAAAAACGCCGGAAAATTTTGATGCCTCGACCGGAAACGAAACGGGGTGCAAGGATTTGCATTCCTCTGCGTAACCACTCCGCCACGAGGCCGTCCGAAGGGAGGCGGGGGCATA
>JBEVOS010000142.1:0-20684 GCA_040507435.1 Caulobacterales bacterium
ACGGGATCGCGGAGCGCCAGCGAAAGGACGTTCATGCCGAACTTGATTTTGCGCGTGCGTCCTGCAAGCGCCGCCATTAGCGACATGCACTCCAACGCCGGCGTTGATGAAATGATGCGGTCGCTCTGCCAGATCGAATCGACACGCGCGTCCTCGCACATGTCGACCCAGCGCCAAAAGCCGCTCGCGGTGTCGAAGGGAAACTCACCGATGCCGAAGCCGATCGATACACGCCGCGCCATGCCGCCTCCTGGCTGCACTTCAGGCCCATCGGCGTGATCTGTCGAGTCTATTCCAGGTAGCGCAGGTAGCGCGCCCGGAGCCTGGCGATGTCGGAGGCGTGATCGATAGCAAGACGAAGGCGGAGAGAAAAAGTGAAGCTTTTGCGTCAGCTACTTCTCGGGATGCTTCAAATATTCTTCGAGCCAATGGATATGGTAATCGCCATTGATGATATCGGCCTGCTGCACGAGATCTTGAAACAGCGGGATCGTCGTTTCGACGCCTGAGACCACCATTTCCGAAAGCACGCGCTTCAAGCGCATCAGCGCTTCAGGACGATCGCGGCCATGCACGATCAATTTGCCGATCAGTGAATCGTAGTTCGGCGGAATATTGTAGCCGGCATAGATCGCGCTATCGAGACGGACGCCGAGCCCGCCCGGCGTGTGATAGCCGGTGACCTTGCCAGGCGAGGGCGCGAAGGTGCGCGGATTCTCGGCGTTGATGCGGCACTCGATCGCTGCGCCGTTAAACTTCACATCGTTTTGTTTCACCGAAAGCGGCGCGCCGTCTGCGATGCGGATTTGTTCGCGCACGAGATCGATGCCAGTGATCGCTTCCGTGACCGGATGCTCGACCTGAAGACGCGTATTCATCTCGATGAAATAGAACTCGCCTTCTTCATAGAGATACTCGACCGTGCCGACGCCGAGATAGCCGAGTTTCTTCACGGCGCTCGCGGTGATTTCGCCAATTTTCGCGCGATCTTCCGCGTTCAGTGCAGGCGATGGCGCTTCTTCTAAAACCTTTTGGTGGCGGCGCTGTAGCGAACAATCGCGCTCACCCAAATGGATGACGTTTCCATGGCTGTCTGCAACGATTTGAATTTCGATATGACGCGGCGTTGTGAGGTATTTCTCGATGTAGACGCTGTCATCGCCAAACGCAGCCCGCGCTTCCGCGCGTGCGGTGGCGAACGCTTCGCCAATCATCGTTTCATCATAAGCGACTTTCATGCCGCGACCGCCGCCGCCCGCAGCAGCCTTAATCAGCACGGGATAACCGACCTTCTTGGCGACTTTCTTCGCTTCCTCTTCGGTTGCGACGCCGCCGTCAGAACCCGGCACACAAGGAATGCCGCTCTCGCGCGCAGCCTGCTTCGCCGTGATTTTGTCGCCCATCAGCCGGATATGCTCAGGCTTAGGGCCAATAAAGGTCAGGCCGTGCGTATTCACGATCTCAGCGAAACGCGCATTCTCGGAAAGAAAGCCGTAGCCAGGATGGATCGCCTGCGCGCCCGTGATTTCAGCCGCCGCGATGATAGATGGAATATGCAGATAGCTCTTCGCCGCTGATGGCGGCCCAATGCACACGCTCTCGTCGGCAAGCCGCACATGCATTGCGTCCGCATCCGCTGTCGAATGAACAGCGACCGTTGCGATGCCCATTTCCTTGCACGCGCGATGAACGCGAAGCGCGATCTCGCCTCGATTGGCGATGAGTATTTTTTCAAACATCGGGCTATTCGAGGATGATGAGCGCCTGGCCGAATTCGACCGGCTGCGCGTCGCTCACAAGGATTTCTTTGATCTTCCCAGCGCGCGGCGCCGGGATCGGGTTAAATGTCTTCATCGCTTCGACAATCATCAGCGTTTGTCCGTCGCTGACAGTGTCTCCGACATTGACGAATAATTTGGCCCCGGGTTCGGGCGACAAATATGCCGTGCCGACCATTGGCGAGAGCACGGCGCCCGGGTCGAGTTTTTTATCGACAACAGCCGCAGCAGGCGCGGCCGCCGGCGTTGCCGCCGCTAACGGAGCCGCCATCGGCGCAGGCGCATACATTGCGGGCGCGGCGGCATAGGTAACTGTCTTGGCGAGGCGAAGTTTGAGTTCGCCGTGCTCAACCTCAATCTCGGTTAAGCCTGTCTCGCTCAGAATGCTGGCTAGTTCGCGCACCAGGTCGGGGTCAATCCCGCCGTTTTGCGCTTTCTTTTCCGACATGGGTGCGGTTCTCCTCATCGCACTATTGTTTAGCTGCGGCCGCAGCCGCTTCGACCGCAAGCACATAGCTGGTGGCCCCAAAACCAGCGATCACGCCTTTAGCCGCTGCTGAGATAAAGGACACGTGCCGGAAAGGCTCGCGCGCATGCGGATTGCTCAAATGCGTTTCGATTACAGGTATGGCGATAGCTTTGATCGCGTCATGCAGCGCGACCGAAGTGTGGGTGTAGGCGCCAGCGTTTAGTACGACGGCAGCTGCTTTGTCGCGAGCTTCGTGCAGCCATTCCACAAGCTCGCCTTCACGCTGCGTCTGGCGAAATACGATGTCGTGACCATGCGCTCTCGCACGGCCGGCGCAGAGCTGCTCAATATCCGCGAGCGTCGCCGTGCCGTAAATCTCCGGCTCGCGCGCGCCTAGCAAATTGAGGTTTGGGCCGTTCAAAATATAGAGCGGCTTTGGGTTGGTCATCAGATGCTCGGAAACGGGCGTTGCGCCCCAAGATGCGGGGTCTTAACTGCACACGAGAATTCGTGCGGAGCGGATAGGAAGGCCGATGCGGCTTTGGGTCAATGGCGAAGTGCGCGAAGCGCGAGACGGTGAGAACCTTCTCGCTCTGCTCGAAGGCATGAGCATAAATCCACTTAAGGTTGCAGTTGAGCGAAACCTCGCCATAGTGCCGAAGTCGGGGTATTCAAATACCGTTTTGGAGCCTGACGACAAGCTCGAAATCGTTCAATTCGTGGGAGGCGGCTAAGATGACAGAAGATAAGCCCCTCACTATTGCAGGTAAAACTTATGCGTCTCGCCTGATTGTCGGAACTGGCAAGTATCGCGACTACGCACAAAACGCCGCCGCCGCCGACGCGGCAGGCGCGGAGATCGTCACTGTTGCGCTTCGGCGGGTGAACGTTGCCGATCCGAGCAAGGAAAAGCTGGTCGATTTCCTCGATCCCAAACGGTTCACGTATCTTCCGAACACAGCCGGCTGCTTTACGGCGGATGATTCGGTGCGCACGCTCAGGCTTGCGCGAGAGGCGGGCGGCTGGAGGCTCGTGAAGCTTGAAGTTCTTGCCGACCAAAAAACTTTGTATCCCGACATGGAAGAGACGCTGAAAGCGGCGAAATTGCTGATTTCAGAAGGCTTCGACGTTATGGTCTATTGCAGCGACGACCCAGTCTTCGCGCGCAAACTGGAGGACGCTGGCTGCGCCGCGATTATGCCGCTCGGCTCGTTGATCGGCTCCGGCCTTGGCATTCAAAACCCTGTGAATATCCGCCTGATTATTGAGCAGGCGCGCGTGCCAGTAATTGTAGACGCAGGCGTTGGTACAGCTTCAGACGCCGCGATGGCGATGGAGCTCGGCTGCGACGGTGTGCTGATGAACACCGCAATCGCGGAAGCGAAAGATCCGATCCGCATGGCCCGCGCCATGAAGCATGCGGTGATCGCGGGGCGGGAGGCCTATTTGGCCGGGCGAATGCCCAAGAAGCGGTACGCAGACCCCTCAAGCCCGTTAGGCGGGTTGATTTAGCGCAGCGCGCAGCTTCAAATAGGTAGATAAGTTAGCGGATGCGCTGAAAAGCGCGCCGAGGATCTGCCGGTATGCTGCGTCTGGATGAAGCTCCCATCAGCCCGTTCGAGATTGATCACCTCGGACACATGAATGTGCGGCATTACGGAACACGGGCGCGTCGCGGTGTAGCGAAATTGTTCGAAATGGCTGGCCTCCCGCGCAATGAGCTTAAAGCGCGGGGCGTGAAAATCGTCCTTGGCGACGTATTCAACCATTACCTGCGGGAGCAATTCGAAGGCGCAATGCTTGTCGTTCAAGGCGGGGTTTCTCGCATTGACGGCGATGGCGTTGAAATCTTCGTTGAGCTTATCAATGAAGCGAAAGACGAGCGCGCGGCGACATTTCTGATCCGCCCATGGCTATGTGATGTGAAAACGCGCGCACGCGTACCTGTCCCCGAGGACGCTTCTAAACGCGCCGCCCAAATGCTGATCGACATGCCGGCCTATGCTGCGCCGCGCTCCCTGGATCTATCGAAACCTGTTGAAAAGTCATTCGCTGAAATTGAGCAGCTTTCAGGCGGAGAAACCTTCCCGCCTCAAATGACGGGGGTGAAGATAAAAGCCGAAGCCTGCGATGAGCACGGGTATCTGAAGTTCGGAACAGCACAAGAAATCATGATGACGGGATTCGAAATCGACTTGGCGGATCCGCTTAAGGAGCGGGAGCGCCGCAAAGATTTGGAGATTGCGCGTGACCCCGCTGGGCGTCGCATAGCTTTGGCGCAACTGGAAAACAGGCAACTTGTTTTGGGCTATCCGCGCGTTGGCGATAACATAAAAACCTTTTCCGCCACGTTTGATCACGGCGCGAAAACGCTTCGGGCGCGGCGATGGGTGTTTAATCAGGAAACCGGTGCGCTTTACGCGATACTGGATAACGTCATGATCGCACTCGATCTGGATGCAAGGCGCGCTGTCAATGTTCCAGACTACATGCGTGCAAACCTGAAGAGTCGGGCATTGGCAGAGCCGGCCTGATTACGGCTGCGCGCGGCTTAGTTCGGAAAGGCGCGCCTGAAGCGCCGCGCGGTTGAAACCTGCTTGCAACTCGCCATTGATAATGAAGCCAGGCGTGCCTGTAACGTTCGCAGAGACAGCAAGCTCATGGTTGCGATTTAAAATTTCGTCGATCTCAGGATTTGCCATATCGCGCCGCATGCGGCCAACATCCAGCCCATTTTGGCGGGCAATGTTGTCGATCGCATCCGATGTCAAATCACCGCGATAAGACATGAGCGCGCGATGAAACGGCTCATACTTTCCCTGCTTAAGTGAAGCGATCGCAGCACGGGCGGCCTCAAGTGACTCGGGCCCAAGGACGGGGAATTCCTTGAAAATTACGCGAACGTCTCGACGCGATTTAGCGACGTCGAACACCCATTCCGCCGCCGCGTGGCAATATGGGCAGCGATAATCGAAATACTCCACAATTGTGATCGCTGCATTTTCCGGGCCGATTGCATAATCGTGCTGCGCTGACTTCATTTCCTCCCAGCGCGAATTCTCTTGGCGCGCGGCAAGCGCATCCAGCGCGTCTTTCAGGAGCGCCGGGTCGTTGATGAGATATTCGCGTACGACCTCACGCACTTGTTCCCGGTCTTCGACATTTACGGGCGGTGAAGGCGCACGCGAACACGCGGCAAGCACGGCCGCGCAGGCCAACATAATTAGAAATCTCATTAGGAGCGGCGTCCGCGGTTCTCTTGCGCTTCTTGCAGCGCGCTTTGGGAAAAGGTGACGATATCGTTGGCGCGTTGCCAAGCTGGTTGGCCGTTCGGAAGTTCGCGTTTGGCGCGCTCCGCAAAATTCACGGCTCGCCCGTAATCGCCAGTGACATAGGATTGCTCCGCGGATGCCAGGCGCGCGAGCCCGCCCTCACCGCGTTTGTCGTGCGCGGATGCGAGTTCGCGCCATCCAAACGCGTTGTCGGGCTCCAGCGCCGTAGCGCGTTCGAGCAAGCGAACTGCTTCCGTCGTGTTGGGCCCCGCATTGTTCGGCTCGGTGGCCGCCAGTGCGCGTGCGAGCGACACCATAAGCAACGCGTCGTCCGGTTTGAGCGCGTTCGCACGGCGCAGCGGCGCAACCGCTTCTTGCGCGCGGCCATTCTCAAACAAAAGCTGCCCATAGATTTCATAGAAGAACGGATTGTTTGGCTCATCGGCAATGAGAGACTGAATCTCTTGCGAAGCCCGTGGCACGTCCGATGTGCGATAATAGGCAAAAGCGCGTGCGTAGCGCGCAGGTTTTGAACGGTCGGTCAGCGGATAGCGAACGAGCGTCTGCGACAAAGTTTGTTGGTATCCGTATATCTTCGCCTGGATCATTTGCAGATTGTGGACGTTCTCCGGCGTGTCAGTCGCGTTGAAATGGTCCGCATGCTCGGCGCGCTCGCGCAATGCCTGCACTCGATCGGAAGAAAAAGGGTGAGAGACCAGATAGGGTGGAGCACGCCGCATATCGAATTCGTACCGCCGGAACTGACGGTTAAAGAGATCGATGATGCCTTCGCCGGATTGTCCGCTTGCTTCGAGGTAAGTCAGCGCAGCTTGGTCGGCGGCGCTCTCCTGAACTTGCGTATGGCGTACAAAATTTCCCATCGCGAATGCGGGGGCGCCGGAAATGAGCGCAGCGCCCGCATCTGGGGCGCCGCCGATCAGCGCGAGCACGCCAAGGCCGATCGAAATCAGGGCAGGGCCCATGGAGCGCTGCATGGCATCCCGCGACCGCGCTAAATGCCCGCCTGTGATGTGGCCGGTTTCGTGCGCAAGCACCCCTATCAATTGATTGGGGTTTTCGACGGAAAGAATAAGGCCGGTATTGACGAAGATATTCTCGCCGCCTGCAACAAACGCATTCAGGCTTGAGTCGCTGACGATATAGATATCGACATTATCCGGATTGAGTTCAGCGGCGCGCCAAACGGGTAAGCAAAACTCGCGGAGAACTTGTTCGATCTCAGAATCGCGAAGCATTCCGCCGCCTTGTGCTGCGGCAGGCTGAGCAATCGCGAATGATCCAGCGCATATCGCGAAAAAGGCGAACAACGCGCGTGCGAGCTTCTTCATCGGCGCCATGCCGGCTCCATCTTCATTCTCGCCAACCCAAGCGCTGTTTCAGCCTTGGTTTGCGGCGCAATGAAGGCCGACTCGAACGAGCCGGCCCATCGCCGGACTAGCCCTTTTTGCCCCAGCGATTGAGACGAGAAAAGAACCTATCCCGGCGCGCCTGATCGGGCTCGTATTCCGGTTCCGCCCAAGCAGGCGCTGGCGTGTCTGCCGGTTCGGCTTCGGCAAGCGCCGGCGCATGCTCGGCCACCGTCTCAAGAACCGCAGCAGCGACATGAACTACCGGCGTTGATTCAGCGAGCGCAGGCTCGCCTTCAGAAATCGTCTCGGCAAAGGCGTCCGCGACTGCCGTTTCGATCTGCGGATCGTGGATCACGATCGGCGCAGCGTTTTCCGGTACTGCTTCGGCTGGGCGCTCAAGGCGCCGGAGATAAGCTCCAGCGTCCGTCGCCGCGAAGTCCAGCCATTCGCCGCCATCAACCTCAAAAGGCCGCCTGCCGCGTCCGCGGCGCTTACGCCGCCGGCGTCCGCCATTGCCACGCTCTGCGTTCGCATCGCGCGGCCGGACATCGTCTTCTTGCGTATCGGCTTCCGCAACAACAGCATCGCCTGTGGCCGGGGCGACTTCGCGCGGTTTCCCGCCGCGGCGTCCCCGCCGCCGCCGCGAACGCCGACGGTCCCCATCGCCATTTCCGGCGTCTGCTTCGGCTGTTTCGGTTTCCTCAACCTCGTCCTCATCCGCGATATCCGCGAGTTCAGGCTCAGGAGGAGATGCAATCGCCTGGCGTTGCGCTAGCTGCGGACGCTGCTCTTCAAGATCTTCGAGATCAAGGTCGCTTGCACCGCCCACCGAAATCTCGAAATCCGGCGGAAACATGTTTGAAGCGGCGGTAATGCGCAGGCGAACGCGGCGCGCCGATTCGATATCGGCGAGCGTTTCGCGTTTTTCATTGAGCAAATAGAGCGCAACATCGGTCGGCGCGCGCGCTTCGATCGCCGAGCCTGCGCTCTTCATGCTCGCTTCGTCCAACGCGCGGAGCAATGCGAGTGCGGACGATTCGATAGAGCGCACACGGCCAGTGCCGCCGCAATGATCGCAAATATGCGACGAGCCTTCCAGAACGCCCGTGCGGCGGCGTTGGCGCGAAAGCTCCAAAAGCCCAAACGGAGATATCTTCCCGGCCTGAATGCGCGCGCGGTCAAAGCGGAGATTATCCTTCATCCGCTTCTCGACCTGCCGGTCGTTCTTGCTCTCTTCCATGTCGATGAAATCGATCACGATGAGACCGGCGAGATCGCGAAGCCGCATCTGACGCGCCGCTTCATCGGCAGCCTCGAGATTGGTTTTGAGCGCTGTTTGTTCGATGTTCCGCTCGCGCGTCGCGCGACCGGAGTTCACGTCGATCGCCACCAAAGCTTCCGTTTGGTTGATGACGATGTATCCGCCGCTGCGAAGGTTCACGACCGGCGAGTAGATGGTGTCGAGCTGCTTTTCGACGCCGCTAGCCGCGAAAATTGGCGTCGGATCGCGCCAGTGATGCACACGCTTTGCGTGGCTTGGCATGAGCATGCGCACGAAGTCTTTCGCCTCTTTGTACGCATCGTCGCCGGCGACGTGAACCTCATCGACATCCTTGTCGTAGAGATCTCTAAGCGCGCGTTTCACGAGCGAGCTTTCCTCGTAAATCAACGCGGGCGCGACGCTCTTCAGCGTGTTGTCGCGAATATTTTCCCATGCACGCGTGAGATATTCATAGTCTCGCTTGATCTCGGTTTTCGTGCGCTTTGCGCCGGCTGTGCGGATGATGAGACCCATGCCCTGCGGCACTTCGAGTTCGGTCGCGATCTTCTTCAGACGCTTACGATCCGGCCCTGCCGTGATCTTGCGGGATATCCCGCCGCCGCGCCCGGTATTCGGCATCAGCACGCAGTAACGGCCAGCGAGAGAAAGATAGGTCGTGAGCGCTGCGCCCTTGTTGCCGCGCTCTTCCTTGACCACCTGAATCAGCATGATCTGGCGGCGGCGGATAACGTCTTGAATGCGATAACGCCGCGAGAGAACACGCCGGCGGCGCTCGTCCGCAGCGGCTTCATCCTCGGCCTCTTCTTCATTCACTTCGGCTTCAGCCGCAGCGAATTCGGCCTTTAGCGCCTCACGATCCGCCATCGGGATTTGGTAATAATCCGGATGGATTTCCGAGAAGGCGAGAAATCCGTGGCGGTTGCCGCCATAGTCAACGAAAGCCGCCTGCAATGACGGCTCTACGCGCGTCACCTTGGCGAGATAGATATTTCCGCGAAGTTGTCTCTTGTGCTGTGTTTCGAAGTCGAAATCGTCAACGCGGCTGCCATCCAGCACCACGACCCGGGTCTCCTCGGGGTGGGCGGCGTCTACAAGCATTTTCTTGGGCATTAAAGGCTCCGATGGCGTCGTACGCGCGGGCGTTCATGGCGCGCTGGGCGGCGTTGCGACGCGAAGAAGGAAGAGCCGGCGGCGCCGTGCGGACGCAGAGCGCCTCACCGGCGACATGCGCCGGTAAGAAGCGGAACTCCACGGACACGAGACGCATGCCAAACTCCGAATGGCGCGTAAAGCGCCGGGAATGCTCCGTGGCTTGGGTCGGCGGCATAATGCCCGAAAGCGGGTTGCCTATGAGAAGGCGACCGAGCGGGGCGCGCCTGCCGTTCCGCGATGCGGGAGCGGAGGGACGCCGCGCGCACTGAAGTTTCAGCGATTCAGACGCGCGACCGTCATCAGTCTATTGCACGAATTTCTTACTGAAAGGAAGCGCGGTCGGCTGTTTGCCGGATTAACATCGGGGCGCCCGCCAGAAAATGCGGCGCCAGCCCCCTGAGAGGCCTGAGAGGCCAGCGCCGGCGATCTCCTAGTAAAGTCCGCCAAGATCATCGCCGCCCGGACGAGTTTGGGCTTGGGTCTGTCCTGGTTGCTGCGCTTGCTCGGCCTGTTCCGCGGCTTGCGCCCCCGTCGCCTCGCTCGGCATTGAGAAATCTTGTCCAAGCCCAGTCAGAACGCGCGGATCGATCGGATCCGTGCCCCCGAAAACGAAGGGCGACGAATCCTGAGTATCGCGCGTTGGCTCCGTATCCGGTTTGAACGCTTCAAGAATTGTCGTCGTTGTGGCCGGGCCGGGCAGGAGGCCGGTCTGAGCGTCCACCCGCACAAGGCGCACGCCAGCAGGGATACGAAATGGCGTCGGCGGCTCGCCCTCAAGCGCCACTTCCATGAAATCACGGAAGATCGGCGCCGCGAGCGTTCCGCCAGTCTCGCCATTACCCATGGACCGGGGCTGGTCGAACCCGACCCAAACGCCGACGACGAGATCAGGCGAGAAGCCGATAAACCAGGCATCGCGATAATCGTTTGTCGTACCTGTCTTGCCGCCAAGCGGCCGGCCGAGGCTGGCGATCGCCGTGGCTGTACCGCGCTGAACAACGCCTTCCGACATCGAAACGATTTGGTAGGCGGTGATGGGATCAAGCACTTGCTCGCGATTATCTGAGAGCTGAGGCGGCGCTTGGTTATTCCAATTGGCGTCGCATCCGCCGCACTCGCGCTGATCGACGCGGAAGATCGTGCGCCCGCTGCGGTCTTGGATGCGATCGATCATGATCGGCGTGATCTTGCGGCCGCCGTTCACGAACTCGCCATATGCCGTCGCCATGCGCAGCAGCGTACTTTCGCCGGTGCCGAGCGCGAGCGCAAACACCGGCTGAACGTTCTGATCGTACACGCCCATACGCTGCGCATATTGCACGACACGATCGATGCCCATCTCGTACGCGACGCGCGCCGTCATAGCATTGCGCGACAATTCAAGACCGCGCCGCAACGTCGTCGGGCCATAATACTCACGTGAATAATTTTCTGGGGACCAAACTGTCCCATCACCGGCTTCGATCGCGAGTGGGCCGTCATCGACGAGCGTCGAAGGCGTGAGGCCGTAATCGAGTGCGGCTGCGTACACGATCGGTTTGAAAGATGAGCCGGGCTGCCGGCGCGCTTGCGTTGCGCGGTTATAGCCTTGCTCCGAAAGATTATAGCCGCCGATCATCGCGAGCACGCGGCCCGTATGAGGGTCGAGCGCGACGAGCGAACCCTGAATTTCCGGGACTTGGCGCAAATTGTAGCGCTCAGTGTTGCCGATGCGTTGAACGTAAATGATCGACCCCGCCGTCAGCGCACGCTCACGATTGGCGCCGCGCGCGTTGGACGCGGCCCATTGAGCGTCGGCGTCGAGGAGGCGGCCCGCAGCGCCATCTTCCGTCGTGATACGAACGCCGCCTGCTGTGCGCGTCACCATCGCGCGCTTCCAGCTAGTCAAAGCAGGTGGCGGCGCAGATTGCCGGAGTTGCGCTTCGATATCGCCTTCCGCATTGCCGGAGCCCGTCGGGCCCCGCCATGCATGGCGGCGGTCATAGCGCTCAAGCCCGGCGCGCAAAGTCCGCGCGGCGGCCAATTGAAGGCGCGTATCGACGGTAGAGCGAATAGAAAGTCCGCCGTCATAGAGAGCTTGCTCGCCATATTGCTGAATGACCTGCCGGCGCACTTCCTCAACAAAATGCGATGCGGCGACATATTGATCGCCAGAGAGGCGGTCGGTCGTTGTCAAATCTTCGGCGCGCGCAGCTTGCGCTTGCGCAGCGGTGATGAAGCCCTGTTCCGCCATGCGGCCGATAACGTAATTGCGCCGCGCAATCGCGCGCTCGTGCTGACGGACCGGGTGATAATTGTTCGGCGCTTTTGGAAGCGCTGCGAGGTAGGCGGCCTCGCCAATCGTCAATTCGCCAAGCGGCTTGTTGAAATAGTTGAGAGCGGCCGCCGCGACGCCGTAAGCGCGCTGCCCGAGATAAATCTCGTTCAAGTACAGTTCGAGGATGCGCTCTTTATCGAGTGCTTGTTCGATACGCTGCGCCAAAAACGCTTCACGCACTTTGCGCAAAACCGTCCGGTCGCTGTTCAGCAGCATGTTTTTTGCAACTTGCTGCGTGATCGTGGAAGCGCCCTGAAGGCGTTTGCCGGTGACGGCGTTGCCCACATTGGTAATCATGGCGCGCGCGAGGCCCATGAAGTCGACGCCGGAATGCTCAAAAAAGTTTTGGTCTTCGGCCGCGACAAACGCTTGGCGGACGTGCTCTGGCATCGACTCGATCGGAACAAACATCCGCTGCTCGCGCGCGAACTCGGCGACGAGAGCGCCATCGCCCGCGTGAACGCGGCTCGTCGTCGGCGGCTCATAATTTTTGAGCTCTTCAAGGCTCGGAAGGCCCTGCAACGCAACCACGAGAAAGCCCGCGATGCCGAGGACCGCGAGGCCAGCCGCCGCTGCGATGCCAATCGCGATTTTCTTGATCAGGCCGCCGCCCCCGCGTTCATACTCGCGGTCTTCTTCCCAAAGATCTCTGCTCATGGCGCCCGCGCTTATGCCGCCTTGCTTCCGAAGGCTAGATGAAACTTCAGACGCAGCCCCCCACGCCTGAATGCGCCTGCAGATTCATCTTTGGCGCCAGAGCTTTAGCCCCGCTCAACCATGATCAAATTCACACTACGCCCGCGCCATATAGGTGCGGGGCGCGGCGAAATAATGGTCGATTGAATTGGCGACTGCATCGGCCATGCGCGTACGCGTGCGCTGATCGGCCAGCCGGCGCTCGTCCCCGGGATTGGTGAGGAAGCCCATCTCGAGCAGGGCGGCTGGCACGTCCGGGGCCAAGAGGACGAAGAGTCCGGCGTTTCGATGCGTATTGCGCAGGAGAGGCGTCACGCCTTCCAACGAATCTATGAGGTTGTCAGCAAAAGCGACCGAACGGTTTGAGGTCTCGCGCTGCGTCAAATCCGTCAGAATTTGCCCGACGAGCCCGGAGCGCGGGGCGTCGCCTAGGTCAATCTGCCAATCTTGCGCGTCCATCATGCCGCGTGCGCGCTGGCTGCCCCGCTCGGAGAGCGTATAGACCGAGGCGCCGACAGCTTCGCTGTTTTGATTGGCGTCGGCATGCAGCGACAAAAATAGGTCGGCATTCTGCCCACGCGCGATCCGCACCCGCTCTTCAAGCGGGATGAAGATGTCAGAATCTCTCGTTAGTTCAACGCGATAACGGCCCCGGGCTTCAAGCGCGCGGCGAAGGTTTTGGGCGGTGTCGAGAACAACGTCTTTCTCGCGAACGCCCGTGACCCCGATCGCGCCGGGGTCGCGTCCGCCATGACCGGCGTCGATGACAATGACTTTACGCTCCGCCGTCCGCCGCAGGGGCGCGGCCGCTGCCGGCGCTTCGATTGCGGCGCTGCTCGCGAGTTCGAAAATCAGGCCTGGATTGCGGCGGGCGACGAGGTCTTGCCGCTCAAGCGTAGCAGGCGCGGCGAGATCGAGAACAAGCCGGGAGGCGCCATCCGGACGCGGCGCGAAACGGTAGCGGCTCACGACGCCCGCGCCTGGGCCTTCGCCCGAACGGGCGCCAAGTGCGAGCGCGGTGTCCGGCAGATCAATCACGAAGCGGTCAGGACCGGCTAAAAAGAATGTGCGCGGGGAGACGGCGCGAGAAAGGCCGACCATGAGCCGTGTGTGCCTGCCGTGTGTCTCAAGCGCCACAGCGCGCAATTGCGCCGCGCCGTCCGCCCAGGCGTGGGCAGCGGGAAGCGCCATGGCGCTCGCCGTCAGAAAGCCGCGGCGCGAAGGAGTGAGAAGCGAGTTTGGCATCTCTTTGAAAATGAGATTAACGCGCTCGGCTTGATATCACGTTGAAAAGATAGGTTAAAAATGCGGTTACCGTGTTCTGCCTTGAGCGCGGCCCGCAGGCATGGGAAAGCGCCGCGCAAGGCGCCATATCTGCGCCGGAAGTTCCTTCGCAGAGAGTCATATGCGCGCCGAAATCTTGAACCTTTCAGAACAGATCGATACATCCGTGTCCTTGCTTCGGAGGCGTCTTTGACTGGGATCGCGCAATCCAGCGTCTGGACGAGCTAAACGCCCGGTCTGAAGAACCAGATTTTTGGAACGACGCCCAGCGCGCGCAAACAATGATGCGCGAGCGCAATAAGCTTGCGTCAAGTGTGGACGCTATCCGGCAAATTGAGCGCGATCTTAAAGACAGCGTCGAACTTGCCGAGATGGCTGAGGCGGAAGGCGACGAAAGCCTGATCGATGAGGCGCAGCAGACTTTGCGCGCCGTGCATACGCGCGCCGCTAAAGCAGAACTGGAAGCGCTGCTGTCCGGTGAAGCCGACGGCAATGATTGCTATATCGAAATTAATTCCGGGGCAGGGGGCACGGAAAGCCAGGATTGGGCGCAGATGCTCGCGCGCATGTACCTGAAATGGTGCAGCGGCCACGATTATCCAACGCAGGAAATTGAATATCAGGACGGCGAGACTGCCGGCATTAAATCCGCAACTTACCTCGTAAAAGGCCTGAATGCTTATGGCTGGCTGAAAACTGAAGCGGGCGTGCATCGCTTGGTTCGCATTTCGCCATTTGATTCAAATGCGCGCCGCCACACGAGCTTCGCTAGCGTATGGGTCTATCCGGTGGTGGACGACACAATCGAAATCGACATTCAGGACAAAGACGTGCGCGTGGACACATACCGCGCCTCGGGCTCGGGCGGCCAACACGTCAACAAGACCGATTCCGCCGTGCGTTTGACGCACGGCCCAACGGGAATTGTCGTCGCCTGCCAAACCGAACGCTCTCAGCACCAGAACCGAGCCAAAGCTTGGGACATGCTACGAGCGCGGATGTATGAGCGTGAACTGCAAATCCGCGAAGCTGCAGCGAATGCGCTCGAAGCCACCAAGACAGAGATCGGCTGGGGCAGGCAAATCCGTTCTTACGTTCTCCAGCCTTATCAGATGGTCAAAGACCTCCGGACCGGTGTCGAAACGAGCGATACCAGCGGCGTTCTAGATGGCGATCTCGATGAGTTTATGGGCGCGGCGTTGGCGGCCCGCGTGAATGGGACGGCGACGGACGTCGCGGACATTGAGTAGGCGCTGGCGCTGAGAAAGAAAAAGGGCCGGCGCATCAGCGCCAGCCCAGTTTGATATTCCAACCCAAACTCAGAAACTAAGAAGAGAATTCACATTCCAGTCGTCAGTTCGAAGCTCCCGTAACGATCACGCCTGAGACCATACGGTCATCAGAGTTATCAGAAGGTTCACCGAAACCAGAATATGCGGATTCAGATGGCGCGACGATCTGCGGCTGGCTCGGCGCCCCCGGACCGTCCTGGCGCAGCGGATCCTGCAGATAGCGGCATTGACCTTCGAACACGGCGCCCATCTCGACCGAGAGGCTTTGATGGACGATGTCGCCAAGCACATGCGCATTGCGCATCAGCTGAACCTTACGCGCGCGAACCGAGCCCTCGATGCGGCCGTGCACGGTGACGCTCTCGGAAACGATGTCGCCCTTGACCATGCCAGTGTCGCCGACGGTGACCGCGCCGCCGCGAACATTGCCTTCAATTTCGCCATCGACCTGCAGCTCGGCTGCCTCAGCCTCTATCGTGCCGATAATCTTGACGCCATTTGCAATGATCGAAGCAATAGCCGCTCGACCGCCGGCGGATTGCCGGCGCTGAATGGGATCAGGAAGAGCCACAGCGGTCTCCGGCGGCTTACCCTTGTTCGTAAACATGACGTCCAGCCCTTAGAAAATTCACCGGATCATATACCCGGCCCCGGAACCACACTTCGTAGTGCAAGTGCGTGCCGGTAGAGCGCCCCGTCGACCCCATCGACCCAATACGTTGACCGATCGCGACATGCTCGCCGCGGCTGACCTGAATATCTCGAAGGTGGCCATAACGGGTTTTGAAGCCGTGTCCGTGGTCGATCTCGACCACATAGCCATATCCATTCTTTACGCCAGCAAAACTAACAGTGCCGGGGCTCGTGGCGACGACCGGCGCGCGCTCGAAGGCCGCCATATCAAGGCCAGCATGGAACGCCGGACGCCCAGTGAAAGGATCGACGCGCGGTCCAAAGCCAGATGTTTCGCGGTATTCGACCGCAACAGGCGGAGCCAGCGGCGTCGAGCCCGCAATCGCCTCCAGGCGGCGCGATTCATTTACGCGCGCCGCGACTTGCGTCACCCGCTGAGAGAAAGCTGGGTTAAGGTTCGAATTGCGGAGGTAATCCACAAGATCCTGCGGTACGAGCGGCCCCCCCTGTGCGTCAGAACCATCCGCATCTGTGAGACGCGTCATGCTTACGCCGGTCAGACGGAGAACGCCGCGAACCTGCTCACTACGCGTCGTAACCGAATCCTCGAGTTCAGCGAGCGCTTCAGCTTGGTCTGCCTCAAGGCGATCGACGCGGGCGCGGAAACCAACGGTTTGCACGCGGTAAGGCTCCGACGACATCGCGCGTGAAACCCGTGGTTCGGCCTCGTCGATGGAAGCCTGCATCAGGATGCGCGCACCGTCCCGCTCAATTGGGCGCGCCGCCGCCGTCAGGCTTGAGCCCCCGGCATATTCAAGGAGACTGCGAAGAACTTCATGGCGCGTTTCAAACTCGGCTGTTGCGCGCTCGAATTGCGTCGTGCGTTCTTCGAGCTGAGCCTGCGATGCGGCAGCCTGAGCGCGAGCTTCGTTGAGCCAGCGATCGTATTTAGCTTGAAGCCGCTCAACCTCAGCGCTTTGCGCAGAATGCTGCGAGCCATCGAGCAGCGTGCTGCCGGTTGCGTAGACGCACCAGCCAGCAACGCCAACAGCGCCTAAGGCAAGCAGGGCCTGACGCGTTGGAGAAAGTGAAACGTAGCGGACAGTGCCGCCGCTGCGGTGATAAATCTGACGTTCTGGGAACACGCGATCAAAGAATGCACGCGCCCGAAGTCCGAACTGACTCATGTCCGCTCACCGCCCGCTAGACGACCAAAAATTTTCGTTAGCCCCGCCGTCCGAACAAAGCCCGAAACAGTGCCAAAATGCAACCTCTCTCGGCGCCCGTTTACAGGAATTTCAGCTTCTGAGCTGCGGGATGCAAGCTTCGGTGCAAATTGTCCTATAAATAGCCCAGGTTAGTCGCAAATCTGGGAAAATTGTTAACGGCGAAGGTTAAGCCTTTTGCGCCGCTTCCAGGACTTCATCCACATGTCCTTTAACTCTTACCTTCCGCCAAATACGGCGAATGCGGCGATCCTTTCCAATTAGAAAGGTTGCGCGCTCAATTCCCATATATGTTCTTCCGTACAACTTCTTTTCGACCCAGACGCCATAATCGGCAATTGCTGACTTTTCCGGATCGCTGGCGAGCTGCACTTTGAGCCCATATTTGGCCGCGAATTTATCGTGTGATGCGACGCTGTCCGCTGAAACGCCGAGGACGACAGCGTCCGCGGCGGCGAATTTGGCAGCTGCTTCAGTGAAGTTTAGCGCTTCTGCGGTACATCCACTGGTATCGTCCTTTGGGTAGAAATAGAGGATGATCTGCTTGCCTTTGAAGCGGGCGAGGTTGACGCGTTTGCCCCCGGCGCTCGACAGGTCAAAATCAGGGGCCGGGTCGCCGACATTGAGTGGTTTGGACATGAGAAGCCTCTCGATGAATTTAGCCGACGCGGCCGTCCGCGCCATCTCTGGGCGCTACGGGGGCGGCGCAATTCTCCTTAACGAAGGATGATTCGGCGTTCGACGCTGCTCGCCGCGAAAATCGTGGGCGTTTTGGTGCTGATCGCGATCCTGGCGTTCGGGCTAGCCTTGGCGCGCCTCGCTGCCGGTCCAGTCGCACTTCCTGGGCTCGAGCGCCGCATGGAAGCGCAGCTGAGCGAAGGACGCGGAGGGAGGCCCGTCGATATCGAAGGTGTTCGTCTCTCCTGGAGCGGCAGCCCTCGCGCGCTGCAGCTTGAAGCGACCGGCGTTCGAATTTTGGACAGTGACCGGAATGTTCTGTCCGCGTTCCGGCGCGCCGTTGTCGGCGTCGATATTTGGCCGCTGCTCATTGGCCGTTTTGTCTTGGTCCGGGCTGACTTCGAAGGCGGCGATATTTCGGTCACGACGAAACGTGACGGATCGACAGAACTTGCGCTCGGCCCGCCAGGATCTCAGCCAGACGTCGTTATTCCCCTCGCTGAAGGATCCCTGGCGGAGCGCGTTTCCCATCTTCTGGATGGGCTGGAAGACGCCTTTCGGCCAATTGGGCCGGGCGGCGCTCTGCGAACCATTTCCATACGCGGCGCTACGCTCAATATCGTTGACGAAAAAAATGGCGGCCGCTGGCGCGCTGCGGACGCGATCATTGCGCTAGACCGCCGCCGCGGCGCGCTCGCTCTCGCAGTCGATGGGCGGCTTGAGGGGCCTGAAGGCGGCGCCCCAGCGACCTTGCGTTTGATAACCGACACCAAATTCAAGGAAGCGCTGATCGAGTTCACGGCGCGAGATGCGCGGCCGCGCGCGCTCTTGTCGCCCGCGATGCTCGGTGTCTTCTCCGGTCTCGACGCGCCCATGACTGCCTCGATCACGGTTGGACTCGATCGCAAGGTCGGCGTGAACCGCCTCGAAGGCGATATCGAATTGGGCCGCGGATCGGCCCTTGTCGACGGTGAACAAGTGCGCGTCGATGGCGGGCGGCTTCACGGCGCGTACGATCTCGAATCCGATGTCATGACGCTTGATGAACTGGCGCTGGCCGGATCGCGCACCCGCATCCGCGGCGGCGCACGCATCGCGAACGCTTCATCTCTGCTGCGTGCGAATCCTGCTGAGCCGGCGGCGTTCGACGTAAGTCTCCCCTCCGCTTCATTCGAAATGCCGGGCGTCTTCGCCGCGCCTTTCCAAGTTTCGAACATTCGTGCTGTCGGCCGCATTCGCGGCGCTACGATCGACATCACTGAATTGCGCGCTTCGCGCGATGGCGCTCGTCTCACAGCGACTGGCCAACTGCGTTTCGGCGCGGTCGGACCGGAGCGGCGTCTATATCCTGGAATCAAACTTGATGGCCGTCTTGAGGGGCCGATCGAAGCGCGCAGCGTTATCGCGCTATGGCCGCTCCCCTTCGTTGAAGGCGCGCGCGATTATATTGGCAAAGCTGTGCAAAGCGGGCGTCTCAGCAATGTCCGCATCTCTATGAATATTGCACCCGAAGAACTAGCTGCGAAGCATTTGTCCAACCGCAGCATCAATATCGGGTTTAATTTCGACAACGCTGCGTTCCGTTTTATCGACACGATGAGCCCGCTCACCAACGCCCAAGGCAGCGCAACGCTTCAGGGCAATCGGTTCGATCTTACATTGAGGTCGGGGCGGCTCAACGGACTGAATATTGTCAATGGTTCGGTGAACATTCCGCAGTTTCAGCCGAAGGGAGAATTGATCACCATCAACGCCCGAGGCGAGGGCGACGCTCGGAACATTATCGGAATTCTGATGCAGCAGCCGATCGCGCTCGGCGATCGCATGCCGCTTGAGGCAGACACGATAACTGGGCGTGGGAGCGTGAATTTTACGCTGCAGCGTCCCAATCTCGCTGAGGTGCCGTTTGAGCAATTGCGTTTCACCGTGGATGGCCGTTTTGACAATGTCGGTGGGCGCATGCGCCAGAGCGGCCTCGCATTGGCGCAAGGACGTCTCCGGGTTCAGGGTGATCAACGCGCCATCACGATCAGCGGTCCGTTGCAGGTTGGCCAGTCCGATGTGAATCTGTCTTGGACGGAGCAGATCGGTGCGAATATCCGCAACGCGTCACGCTATCAAATTTCCGGTGTTTTCGACGCAAATGATCTTGAGCAGCTTGGCTATCCGGCGCGCAGTATTGCGCGTGGCCGCATCGGTGTGACCGTGGCCGGAGAAGGAGCGGGATTTGACGTCAACGCAGCGCAGATCACACTCGATCTCACGCGCGCGACAGCGTTTTTGCCGCGCAATCTTTGGCAGAAAAATGCAGGTGCGCCGGCGACGGTGCGCTTCGATGCGCGGCGCAATCAGGATGGATCGATTACGCTCGCTAATATCGAAGCATCGGGCTCAGGCCTCTCCGCGCGGGGCCAGGCGCACCTCGCGCGCGACGGGAGATTTATCAGCGCTGAGTTTCCATCGGCGTCTGTTGATGGTCGCGCGAATTTGGCGGTTACGGCGCGCCGTGCTGGCGATGGCGGCATCGACATAAGCGCGCGCGGCGCATTGCTCGACGCGGCGCCTTTCTTAGACCTTTCAGACGAAGAACCTGCGCCGCCGCGAGCGGCAACGCGCACCGGCGCATCCGCTCAAGGAACGGCCACAGCCAACGCGCCAACGCCGATCCGCATAGCTGTGCGCGTCAGTCAAATGAAGTTGCGCGGGGGTGCCGCTCTTTCAAATGCCCGCGCCGATGTCGTGATCGTGGGCGACCAGCTGCGTACGCTCGATGCGGCAGGGCAATCGCCAGGCAATAAGCAATTTGAGATCGCGTTCGGTCCGCGTGCATCGGATGCTCAGGGCAGGCTGAACTTCCGTGCTGAAGACGCAGGCTTCGCATGGCGCGCAATTACCGGCGCCGACAACATCGTAGGCGGCTCGGCCTGGGCGGATGGCGCATGGCGGCCAGGGCCGCCCGGTGTAGCGCAAATGAATCTGCACATGCGCGATTTCAAAGTCGTTCGCGTGCCCGCGATGGCGCACGTGCTCGGCTCAGTGGCCTCGCTAACGGGCGTCGTTGAAATGCTGAACGGAGAGGGCATAAGTTTTTCGTCGTTGGATGCGCCGGTCACGATCAACGGCGACAATGTTAGCTTTCAGCAAGCGCGAATGGCCGGACCAACGCTCGGATTCACCGCGACCGGCGGTTACGACATGGAAGCTGACAATCTCGATGTCGATGGCGTGGTCGTGC
>JBEVOS010000158.1:0-7023 GCA_040507435.1 Caulobacterales bacterium
GAAGGTGTCGTTCGCCAATTTGTCACCGAACGGCTCAATTCGGTTCGGCCAATCGACCACGCTCGGTTTGAAGAACCTATTTCGCCTTGGCGAATACAGCAGGCGCTGTTGTGGGCGCGAACCTCGCCATTGAGCTTGCTTCCGGAAGAGGGATACGAGACCGAATTTAAGCTTCTTTTCGAGAATACTATCGAGAAATTGGCCAAGTATATGAAGACTATGTGTGCATTCGCCAATAACGCGGGGGGCTACATTTTCTTCGGCATCGACGATAGTGGTCGGGCGGTAAACTTCAATTCCGACCGTTTTCTCAATCATGACTGGGATGCGTTCGACAAGCTCTTAGAGGCTCGGTTTTCTCCGTACATCCGTTGGCACCGAGCAATAGCGGAAGTGCCACAAACTGCGGAGTTCAGATTTGATGCTGAACTCATCAAGCGGGAGGCGAAAGCGCGCGGTTTGCCTCTTGAGATGTATAGTTGGACGATGGCCCCTGACTTAGCCAACCTGCAGACAAAAGTCGGTGTAATTTACACGTATCGCTCCGACGCGATTGCGGAGTGCACCGCAACGGTGGGTAAGGTTCTGCGAAAAGGTGCGCGATATACGCGACGCAGGGCGCGAAACGGTCAATGCGAAGAGGATGAAGCGGCTCCTTCGGAGTTAGTTCGTCCACCTATAGCTAAATCCGAATCTCAGATCGCGGTGAAGCTGTCAGAATTTGAAGCTCGTATAAGAAAAGTGCAACAGAAGCCCCGGGACGACGATAGCCAAGGGCTCCTGTTTTCGCGTTCCGATTAATTATCCAAGAAGCTCCGCAGCTTCCGGCTCCGGCTCGGATGCTTCAGCTTCCGCAGCGCTTTCGCTTCGATCTGGCGGATACGTTCCCGCGTCACCGAGAACTGCTGACCCACTTCTTCCAGAGTATGGTCCGTGTTCATGCCGATGCCGAACCGCATGCGCAGCACACGTTCTTCGCGCGGCGTGAGCGAGGCGAGCACGCGCGTCGTGGTTTCGCGCAGGTTCGATTGGATCGCCGCATCGACCGGCAGGATCGCGCTTTTATCTTCGATGAAATCGCCGAGATGTGAATCTTCCTCGTCGCCGACAGGCGTTTCGAGCGAGATCGGCTCTTTGGCGATTTTCATCACCTTACGAACCTTCTCAAGCGGAAGGCCCAACTTTTCAGATAGCTCTTCCGGCGTCGGCTCGCGGCCGATTTCGTGCAGCATCTGGCGTGACGTGCGCACCAGCTTGTTGATCGTCTCGATCATGTGGACCGGAATGCGGATCGTGCGCGCTTGGTCCGCGATGGAGCGCGTGATCGCCTGACGAATCCACCACGTCGCATAGGTCGAGAATTTATAACCGCGGCGATATTCGAATTTATCGACCGCCTTCATCAAACCGATATTGCCTTCCTGAATGAGATCTAGGAATTGCAGGCCGCGATTGGTGTATTTCTTCGCGATGGAGATGACGAGGCGGAGGTTCGCTTCGACCATTTCCTTCTTGGCTTGGCGCGCTTCGCGCTCGCCCTTCTGAACTGCGTGAACGATGCGGCGGTATTCGTCGATCGGCACGCCGGTTTCCTGCGCGAGCACGCCGATCTCGCCGCGAATATCGGAAACCTGATCGCGCTCATTCTCAACGAACGATCCCCACGCTTTCGAACGCGCGCCGACCTTGTCCATCCATTTCGGATCGAGTTCGCTGCCTTGATAAGCTTCGAGGAAAAGCAGTCGCGAAACGCCGTTCGATTCCGCGAGCCGCATCAAGCGGCCTTCAAGCGCAATGAGCTTTTTGTTGATCGCGTAGAGCTGCTCGACGAGGCTTTCGATCCGCGCATTGTTCAGCTTCAGCTTCTTCAAGCTTTCGATGATCGTATTCTGCGCGTCCTCATAGGACTTGGCTTGCGCTTCGGGCAGGCCTTTGCCCTTGAGGCGCCAGTCGATGCGCTTTTCCTGAAGCTTACGGAAATCCTCGAACGCGCCGGCGATGGCGTCGAGCGTTTCCATCACGCCTTCTTTCAGTTCCGCTTCCATCGCGGACATCGAGATCGCGGCTTCATCGTCAAACTCGCCGTCGCCGTCACCCTCGCCCTCACCGCCTTCGCCTTCGGCCCTGGCTTCGCCGCCTTCCGGCTCTTGGCCGGGGATGGTGGGAGCGGGGATCACAGCGCCCGTGACGGCGCTGTACGTAGCTTCGAGATCGATGATATCGCGCAGCAGGATTTGCTGAGCGCGCAATTCATCGCGCCACACCATGATGGCTTCAAACGTCAGCGGGCTTTCGCAAAGGCCGCGGATCATCGCGTCCCGGCCAGCCTCGATGCGCTTCGCGATGGCGATTTCGCCTTCGCGTGACAGCAACTCCACCGAGCCCATCTCACGCAGATACATGCGCACCGGATCATCGGTGCGGTCAGCATCTTCCCGCGCATTCGTAACCGGCGGTTTGCCGTCGGCGCGCTTCGCGACCGCCTTGGTGGTCTCAGACGCTTCTTCCTCGGCCTCAGCGGCTTCGTCATTTTCGACGACTGTGATGCCCATTTCGCTGAGCTGAGCCATCACGTCTTCGATTTGATCGGCGCTGAATTCCTCGCTCGGTAAAACCTTCACGAGTTCTTCGTGCGTGACGAAGCCTTTGGACTTCGCCGTCTTGATCATCTTTTTGACGGCGGCGTCGGACAGATCGAGGATAGGGCCATCCGGGGCGTCTTTTTCTTGGATTTCGGCTTCTTCGGTCTTGGGCATTTCTTCTGTCGTCTCCGAGACGAAAACTGCGTCGAGTTGATCTGTGACTAAACGGCTCTAGGCCGCATCCGGCTCAGCGCCCGCATCGAGCGCTTGCGCCTTCAACGCGCGGGCTTCGCGACCCAGCGCCTGAAACAATTCCATCGCGGCGGACTCGCCGCTTTCAGCACGTGGCCGGATGGCGGCCATTTCCTCCTGGATCGAGGGCAGGATCACTTCCAAAGCCATGCGCGCCAACCACTGCGCCTCCGCCTCGTCGCCCGATGGGATCGTTGACTTTGGCCAACGCGAAATTCGCGCCAAAGCGCGTTCTTCCCCCAGGGTCTCCAAATGGAGGCTTACCGCCTCGCGGTCAACTATCCCCAGCTCCGCATCTGCACGCGTGAGCGCCTGAATCGCGGCGCGCACGGCTTTCAGGTCGGGGTCGGTCAGCGACATCCGGTCGATCCACTCGGCGAACTCCTCGAGGAAGCCGGGGTGATCGATGGCGGCGCGCAGGAAATCTTCGGCGCCGAGCCTGGCGCGGCTGATGGCGGTTTTGGCCTTCAGCTCAGAGGTGATCGGCGCGGGTCCTGGAGAGAATTTGCCGCCGCCCCGGCGTGGCTCGAACGGGCGGGGCGCGGGGCGCAGCAAAGCATCCGCGCGGGCCATCAGATCGCGCAGATATTGGCGCTTGGTTTCGTCGTCCTGGATGCGGAAAGCGGCCTGCTTCAGGCGGTCCTTAAAGGCGGCTTTCGCCTCCGGCGTGGTAAGCGCGGCTCGGCGCTCCTCGCGTTCGAAGAGGGCGTCGAACGCTGGCTGTGCGGCGGCGATCATCGGCGCGAGCGCTTCCGGACCGGCGCGCCGGTAAACGTCGTCTGGATCTTCCCCCTCAGGCAACACGGCGATCCTGACGGTCTTGCCTGGGCCAAGATGCGGCAGAGCGAGATCGAGCGCACGTGCCGCAGCTTTGATCCCGGCGCCATCGCCGTCAAAGCAGAGCACAGGCGCGGCGCCGGTGCGCCAGATCAGGCCAAGCTGTTCCTCGGTCAGCGCCGTGCCGAGCGGCGCGACTGCGGCGATGCCTGCGCGCTCGAACGCGATCACGTCGAGATACCCTTCGCCGACCACAAGTCCTTCGGCTTTGCTGCGCGCCAAAATCTCGCGTGCTTGTTTCAGGCGATAGAGCGTGCGGCCTTTGTGAAAGAGGGGGGTGTCGGGCGAATTGATGTATTTCGCTGGCGCTTGTGGATCGAGCGCCCGCCCGCCGAACGCGATGACCTTGCCGCCTGCATCCGCGATTTCGAACGTGATGCGGTCACGGAAAACGTCGATCGGGCGGCGGCCGTCATCGGAGCCTTTGGCGATTCCAGCCGCGATCAGATCGGGCATTTTCGCGCCTTGAGCGGAAAGAGCATCTATCGCGCTCGTCCAGCCCGCGGGCGCATAGCCAATGCCGAAACGCGCCCACACGTCCTCGTCGAGACCGCGCCCAAGAAGATATTGGCGCGCAGCTTTGCCGTCCGGCCCGCGCAGCGCGTTGGCGTAGAACTTGGCGGCTTTCTCCATGATGCCGTAAAGGCCGCGCCGCGCGTCAGCCTGTTCGCGGCTTTCCATGTCGTCGACGGGCAGGGGAAGGCCCGCGCGCTCCGCCAGCATCGCCACGGCCTCGGGAAAGTTGAGGCCTTCGAGCTTCATGGAGAGCCCAAAAATGTCGCCCTTCTCGCCGCACCCAAAACAATTGAAGATGCCCTTGCCGTCGAGCACGTGAAAGCTTGAGCTTTTTTCCTGGTGGAAAGGGCAGCAAGCCCAATAATCCCCAGCTGCGGGGCGCGTCTTGCGCTGGTCCCAGCTCAGCTTGCGTCCGGCATATTCCGCGATAGAGACACGGTCACGCACTTGGCGCAGAAAGGCGTCAGAGAAACGCAAGCGGCCGGGGTCTCCTTGGGATGCGCCTATTATACACCGATTCGCACCCGCCGATTCGCCCCGCTGTGGTTTAAGCTGTGTCCTGCAGGCCTCATCGCGGTCGCGATACAATTTGAAACCGTCGAAAAATCGTGAACTCGCCGTCATTTCGCCGTGCTTGAAGAGCGTTTGAAGCGCCAAGGGACTGATAGGAGAGAAGAATATGCGAGCTCTCGCAGCAGTAGCAGCCATCGCCGCTATGACCGCCGCAGCGCCAATGGCCGTTGCGCAAGATAATCGCCAAGCGCCGCCGCCGGGCGCAGCGCACGTCGCGCCGATGGGAACGATGTTGTCGATTTCCGCGGAAGGCAAATCGACTGCACGGCCCGACATGGGCACGATCAATCTGGGCGTTCAAACCGACGGCGCCACCGCCGCAGCCGCACTTGCCGAAAACTCCCGCCGCATGAATGCGTTGATCGCCGCGCTGCGACGCGCGGGCGTCGCCGAGCGCGACATTCAAACGTCAAATATCTCGGTCAATCCGCAATATGTTTATGAGGAGCGCCAGCCGCCGCGCCTCACGGGCTATCAAGCCTCGAACACGGTCACGGCGAAGGTGCGCAACATCGATCGCATCGGCGCAGTGATAGATGCTGCGGTCGCTGCCGGCGGCAATACGGTGAACGGCGTGTCCTTCTCGCATCAGAATCCGGACGCGCAGCTTGATGCGGCGCGCACCGATGCGATCGAGGAGGCGCGCCGCCGCGCTGGTATCTATGCACGTGCTGTCGGCATGTCGGTTGGGCGCATCGTATCCATCAGCGAAGGTGGCGGCTATTCGCCGCCAATCCCGATGCCGATGTATGCGCGCGCCGATGTCGCGAACGCAGCCGCACCGCCGGTTGCGCCGGGCGAGATCGATACGACGATCAACGTCGCTGTGGTTTTTGAGCTTCGGTAGTTCACGACAGAATTGAGCGCGCTGCGCGAATGTGCAACGCGCTCATATTCTCAAATTCTGCTTTCACGACTGCGCGCGGTTTGCGATAAACGCGCACCGAAGAAGTTGGTGAGCGGACGGCCGGACATGGGTGAAATCAAAGATCCCAAAGGGTTCGAGTATTATCGCGCGCTCTTTGTCGAACGCGACACTTACTTCAAAACGTATGAAGAGCGGCGCAAAAAATTCGATGAGGTGACAGCCAGTCAAGCGGCGCGCCGCCGTGAATTTGAAGATTCGTTGTCGGAAGAGATCAGTGAAACGCGCGCGGCGCTTTCCGAAGTCAGTCCGATTTCGGAGGAAGATGTCGCCGACATACCGATGAGCCGTGCCGCCTATACGGATCGCATGGGGGCTGTGCTCGCGAAACTTTCGCTGCTTTCGTACATCGCGTTTGAGCAGGAGACGCATGCTGGCGTGCTGCAGCAGACGATTGAAAGCGGCGGTTTGAAACTCGTGGCGAAATGGGCTGTTGGGGATACTGAAGCCTATCTTGCCGAAGCGCCCAATTTTCTTGCTGTCGCGTTTCGCGGCACGACCGACGCGCGGGACCGAAAGACGGATTTCAGGGTCAGCGTTCAACGCGTACAAATCGAAGGGCACGACATGCACGTCACAGTGCATGACGGCTTCTATGACGCATTTCGGCTGGTTGAGCCGCTCGTGCGCGAAGCATTGCTCGCAACACCCGATAAACCAATTTTTCTCACGGGACATTCTCTTGGCGGCGCCTTGGCGCTCGTCGCTTCCGCAGCGCTTGCGGGACAAGACATACTCGGCGGCCGCATAGCCGCCGTTTACACGTTTGGTGCGCCGCGAGTAGGCGGTGAATCCTTCGCGCGCGTCGTGAAGGCGCCGCATTATCGCATCGTGAATGAGGGCGACATGGTGCCGCTCGTGCCGCCAAACTGGCTCAATGGCTATCGGCACAATGGCGAATTGCTCCTGCTGCGCCGCGGCGCAATTCATCCTGTGCGGACTCGGCCTTGGCTTTCAACAATCCTGCTCGCGCTGCGTGGTCTTGTGCTGTGGCCGCTCAGCAAATCGCTTTTGTTTGCGCGCAGGCACGCGATTTCACTTTATGCGTCGAGGCTCGAAGTCATCGCACGCGAACGCGGCAAGTGGAGCTAGCTTTAGACGGGTGTTTTAAGCGGTTCGCCGGCTAAGAAACGGCGCACATTTTCGAGCGCGAGCATTTGAAGATCGCGCACGCCATCGAGCGTGCCGCCGCCGTGATGCGGCATGAGCGCGACATTTGGAACATCCGCCCAGCGCTCTGCTGGCGTGGGTTCTTCTTGGAAGACATCTAATCCCGCACAGCCCAGCGCCCCCGATTTCAGTGCCTGGATCAGCGCATCTTCGTCGACAATTTGGCCG
>JBEVOS010000176.1:0-5523 GCA_040507435.1 Caulobacterales bacterium
CGCGTGAGGAGGTATTATCTCCAAGTGCGGCCCGCCTTCGGCGCGTGAGAGAGCCCTCTCAGACCCTCCGGTTTCAATCCCCGGAGGCAGCCGGCGCCCGCACCGTTCCAATCTCCCGTAGGCAATCCGTAGAAAGCGGTCTTGAGTTCTTGGACGATGACGAAACGCCTTTCACGCTCGCCTGTCCCCTTGCATCGATACGCCCGGCTAGCTCTCGAACCTCCCGTGCAAGGGACGACGCATTATGAGCACAGGTTTTCAGCTGTCGGATAAGTTTGAATCTATCCCCGCATTTTGGAGCGCCAATCCCTCCCCGTTTTAGGGGAGGGATAAGGTGCGTGCAGATGTTGGCGCTATGGACTCCAGCTTGCGCTGGGCTCGAGCATCGTGTTGCGTTCAACAATTTTAGTCGTTCCGGACAGCGCGCAGTGGTGATCCGGAATCCAGGGCAAACGCATATCGCTGGACGTTAAAGAGTGTGTGTCGCCCTTTCCGGATGCACGCTAGTGTTCTTAGAAGACGCTTGAGAATCTTGATCGCAGCCGCCTTGTTGCGGTGTTTTTGGATCAGCATCTCGAGGACTTCGCCTTCGTTGTCGACGGCCCGCCACATATACATTTGGACACCGCAGATTTTCACCACGACTTCGTCGAGAGGCGCCAGCGCGCAGTTGGAGAGGGGCGAGTGATGTCGGGCGGAAATCTATGGCGTTAGATTGAATGACCCTCAGACTTCGCACGTAGCGACGTTAAACCAGAACTGCGCTTGGCGTTGTCTCCGCCTTCAGCCACGAAACGAAATTACGCACTTGCGGGGACAGGGTGCGCCCCCGCGGCCATACCAACCAGTATGCAAACGCAAGCGGCGTTGAATCGTTGAATAAAGGGACCAGCTTGCCATCATTCATATCGCCGGCGGATAAGGCGTCTTTCGCGAGCGCAATGCCGTTGCCAGCGATGGCTTGTTCGATCACCATCGATGATTGACTGAAGCGCAGTCCTCGCGGCGAGGCGCCTTGTACGCCGCGCGCTTTCAGCCACATGGGCCAAGTTGGGCAGGACGGATCATTCTCGACATTTGCGTCATGCAGAAGCGGCGCGCGTAGAATATCTTCCACGGACCTAAAGGGACCTAGACGCGATACAAGAGACGGCGACGCCACAGGACGAACAGATTCGCTCATCAGCCGCTCGGCGATCAGCCCTTCGTAAGCGCCTGCGCCATATCGGATCGCGACATCGATATCGCTCGATGAGAAGTCCACCAGATTCATGTCGGCGGAAACCCAAAGATCCGTATCCGGATAAAGCGCGCGAAATCCGTCGATGCGCGCCAGAAGCCATTTTGACGCGAAGGATGGAGGCGCGGAGATTGAAACGACGCGGTTGCGCCTTGACGGCGATCGCAATGCCTGACTGGCGGCGCTGAGCTTGTCGAAACCTTCTTTCAAATCTGCAATTGCGGACGAAAGTGTGCTTGTCGCCAAGACTTGCCGGCCAGTCCGCCGGAAGAGCGGCGCGCCTGCCCAGGATTCTATCTGCCGGATTTGTTGCGTCACCGCCGCTGGCGAAACACCCAATTCTTCGGCGGCGCGGCTGAAGCTGAGATGGCGCGCGCACGCTTCAAGCACGCGGAGCGCCAAAAGCGGCGCTAGGGGATCGTCTCGGCCCGGTTGCACACCAAAGAATATCAAATCGATATTAAAATGGCGATGCCGATTAGGCCCTTAGGTTGAGAGAAGTCGTGAAGGCGCGTTTAGAAGGGCTCATGTCCGTCGTAGAATGTAAGTAAATAAACGCCACAGATCGGGCGCGATGCGCGTTTTTCGCGCCTGCGCCACGTATAATGTCTCTTCGGCGCTCGCCAGCTCAGGAAAGAGCAGTTGATACAGCATTTACGCGGCCCGGAGCTCGGCGAACCCCAGCCCCAGGCGGCGCGCGTCCGCTGCGGGCTCCCTGGTTTTATAGATCGGCGCATCGGTTCCGAAGAGGAGCCGGTCGTGACCAAATATGTTTGCCGCAAACGCTATGGCGGCTGGGCCGAGCGAGGCGGTGTCGACGTAAATACGCCGGAGGCGCCCATCCCATGGTTTGGCCACGTCGAGACGTTCTTCAGTGTGTTTCCAGCGATGCGCGAGATAGGCGAGATTTCCGGCAAGATTGGCGACATGAATGGTGAGACGATCCAAGCCATCCAAGTAAGATGAAAATTCGAGCGTGATCGCCGCTTCAGTTAGGCCGCCTTGAATGCCGCTCGTGCTGTTGCGCACTTTATCCAACGCCGTTTGAGGCGCCGCGGCGGGCTTTGATCCTGGGAGTGGGCCGGGATGAACGAAGATATGCGCGCCGAGCGTATTCGCTCTTTCCAGAATCACGCGAAAAGGTTCTGCGGCTGCGAGCGTGACGAACGCATCGACCGGAAGAATGGCGCCGATAAGACCGAGATCTTTTACAGCGTGTTCCAGGATATCTGCAGCCGCTTCCGGCGCGCGAAGCGGCAGTGAAGCGAGCGCTTTGAAGCGCGCCGGATGCTCTTTGACAATTCGTGAAAGCCCACGATTGGCTCGATCAACAAGATCGAACACGCTTTCGTCGTCGACAGAATCGACGCCCATAAGGCCTGCAACCGAAAGCACTTGCACATCGATGCCGGCCTCATCGAGTTCTGCGATGCGCGCTGGAACGGACAATAATCCCGGTGATGTTTGAAGCGGACCTGCGCCAAGGCGGGATTCGATCAAAACTTTTCCGCCGCTTTCAGAAAGCCTCGGTGCGGTTTGCCGTGTGCGCAATGCTTCGGTCAATTCTTCAGGAAAAAGGTGTGCGTGCCAATCAATGAGAGAAGAATGTGTCATGCCGTTTCTCGCTGCTAGAAGATTTATGCGGCGGCCGATGCAGACGCTGCACTGCGGTGCTGGAAGATCAGCGGATAGCCGGCAGCGTAAAGCGCGCGGGCGGCTTCCAGCACAACGGCGTCGGAGCCCACGAGGACGATCGGCGTTTGTTTTTCAATTTTGGCTTCGTTGAGCGTGTTTGCGCTACCGCGATAGACGTGCGGTCCGGCGAAAACAGGCGCGCTGCCATCGAGCACCAGCAGCACGGCGTGACCTTGTGCGATATCGGCGCGAATGTCTTCGTCTTGCACGATGGAAAGAGGAGGCCTAAATCCGCCGGTCGCTCGCGTTCCGAATGTGCGCGCGTCAGCGCTTTCAAACGTTGGCAGCTCGAAGCCTTCTTTATCGACGGACAATCCGTATGCATGGAGATGGAGAACGGGCGTATCGCTGACGACATTTATGGTGTGATACACGCCGGTTTCGATCGAGACAGCTTGGCCCGGTCCAACAACGAATTCGCCGCGACGGTGAAGGCGCGCGGCGTTTGGCGCGCTGTCATCCTTTTCAAAATCGTAAAGCGTGTTGGTTTCCGTACCCCCAGAAACGCCGGCGACGATAGCCCATGATGCGTGACGGTGCGGCGTCTGCGTGCGGCCTGTGAAGCCTAGCGACATGTAGATCGTGCCTTTGCGGTCTGGAAATTCAGCAAGGCGGAAGAGGCCGCCTGGCGTTCCGGGCGTGCGCGGGAAAGCATGAATCGGGAACAGCTCCGAGCGCCGTGCGAGATCGAGCAACACAGTGGTGATTTTTTCAAGCCGCTCGCTTTCGGGGCGCTGCTCATCTTCAATGGCGCGAACTTCGTTCGCGGCTTCGAGATAGGCTTCAGCCCGTTGTTTGATTCCGATTGTCATGTGCGTGCTCCTAAGTTGGTCAATGCCGGGGTTGCGAGGTGCTGTTGGAGGTGTGCGAGCAAATAGTTTGTCATCGCGGCGACACGCTCGGGTGAGGCTGCTGCGACATGAGGCGTTAGAATGACGTTCGGGAGCGCTGCGAGGGCAGGCGGCGCGATGGGCTCTCCCTCAAACACATCGAGCGCAGCGCCGGCGATGACGCCGTTCTCGAGCGCTGAGATCAACGCGTTCGTATCGACGATTTCGCCACGTCCGATGTTTATGAGCCGACCGTGCGGCCCGAGCGCGGTGAGGACATCGTGAGCGACGAGGTGATACGTGCTGACGCCGCCTGGCGCCGCTACGACGAGAAAGTCTGCCGCTTCGGCGAGAGATTTTACATCGCTATAATGTTCGTATGGCACATCGGAACGCTTGCGGCGATTGTGATAGACGATGCTCATACTGAATGCTTCGGCGCGCCGTGCGATGCGCAGGCCTATTTCACCAAGGCCAAGAATCCCGATCGTTTTGTTCGTCAATGACGATGGCAGCTTTTCAAGCCGCGGCCCGCCGCGAACGAATTTGTCGTAACGCACGAGATCGCGCGCGCTTGCAAGGAGCAGCGCCAACGCATGATCCGCAACCGCATCTTCGTTTGTTCCGCGGCCGGTGATGAGTGGGACGCCCCTCGCAGCGAGCGCGGCGACATCAACATTTTCGAAGCCGACGCCAATTGTTAGAACGAGTTTCAAATTTGGAAGTGTTGCGATCTCCTGCGCCGTCACGCCGCGTCGGCCGTTCGTTACAATCGCTTTGACGCTTCTATCTGCGCGGACAACGCCAATATCATCGATGATATCGTAATGCGCGTCCAAGGCTTGCCGCGCTATGGGCGGCAAGCCTGTCAGCAGCAGGACAGCTCCGCGCTTAGCCACTTGCCGCTACCTTCTTCGGCGCTGTCGCCGCCAGCGCGCGCGCCGCTTCCTCGCGTGCAATCGCAAAGCGATTTGGCGGCCGTTTCAGGCCGAGATTTTCGCGAAGCGTTTTGCCTTCGTATTCCTTCCGGAAAATGCCGCGTTCCTGCAGGATGGGGACGACAAGGTCGACAAAGTCATCCAGGCCGCCTGGCATGATTGGCGGCATGACGTTGAATCCGTCCGCGGCGCCCTCGTTCAGCCATTTCTCCATCGTGTCGGCGACCGTTTCCGGTGTTCCAACAACGCTCAGGAAGCCGCGCGATGAGACAACAATGCGCGCTAGTTGGCGGATCGTAAGGTTGTCGCGCTTTGCGATGCCTGCAAGAAGTTTTTGACGGCTGAGCTTGGCGTTCGTCGCCTGCATTTCCGGAAGCGGACCGTCTGGATCGTGATCCGATAGATTTACGCCGAGTTGAGTCCAAAGCCCCTCGAAGGCGATGGAATCTGGCACGAGCGCGTCGAGTTCCGCTAGTTTGGCGTAGGCTTCTTCCTCGGTTCGACCAATGACGGGCGAAATTCCGGGCAGTACTTTAATTTGTTCGACATCGCGCCCAAGCGCCGCGGCCCTGCCTTTAACGTCGTTATAAAACGCTTTCGCATCGTCGATGTCTGGTGAAGCGACGAAAATCACATCGGCGATCGCCGCGCCGACATCGCGCCCAGTGTCGGAAGCGCCCGCCTGAACGAGAACGGGATAGCCTTGAATGGGGCGTGGCACATTCAGCGGCCCGCGCACCTGATAGGACTCACCGACGTGATCTAAGCGGTGAAGCTTTTCCGGGTCATAGTAGACAGCTTTTTCCTTATCGCGGATGAA
>JBEVOS010000214.1:0-12768 GCA_040507435.1 Caulobacterales bacterium
GTCGCGGATTATTACGAAGCGCAAATCGACTATGCTGGAAGCGGCGGCGCAGCACGTATCACGAAAACCGCGCGCCATGCGCTTTATACGCGGGTTGGCCGTGACGCGGATCCTGCAAATGGTCTGCGTGTGCGAAATGCCGATGAAGGAATTCAGACGGTTACGCGTCAATTGCTCGTGCATATGTTGAACGACCTGGCAAAAGATCGCGCTTTCAATCCGAATGCGCCACCGCCGCAGGCGACGCCTGTTGCAAGCGTTTCAACAGATGCAGCCCCCGCAAGCCTCGCACCAACTGCCGCAGCACCTGAAGCCACTGCAGCACCCGCGGCGGACTAGATGACCGGTATGAAGATCCTTTTGCTGGGCTTGGCATTGGCGTTGACAAGCGCGTGCGCCACGACGCCCATGCCAATGCAGCAGGCGACATTCGCGAATGTTCAGGCCTTACGTGCGGAAGAGATTCCGCCACTGACACTTGGGCAGTTTTCTTTGGCGGACGGCTTGCCGCGGCGTCTCGATCGATCCATTCAAATTCGCGCGACAACTTTGCGCGCGCCTGAGAACGGTACGTTCTCAGATTATCTCCGAAAAACGCTCGAGACCCAGTTGCACGCAGCGGGCAAGCTCGAGGCGGCCGGGCCAGTCGTCGTGAGCGCGCAGCTGACACAAAGCTTCGTCACCAGCGATGGCCCGACTGGAAACGGAGTCTTAGGCGCGCGCTTTATCGTGCGCCGGAATGGTAATGTTATTTATGATCAAGAGCTGATCGTTCGCGATGAATGGCCTACGTCCTTCATAGGCGCAATCGCCATTCCCGCCGCGATGGATCATTACACTGCGCTGTACCCGACGCTCGTGCAGAGTTTCGTTACGGACAGCCGGTTGCGGCAAGCGCTGAGCGTTTAAGCGGGCGACAGTTCGGTTGTGGGCGCCGGTGACCGGGCAGGTTTTGCCGCGCCTAAAAACCTGCTAAAAAGCACAAAAGCACAAAAGCACGAAACGGAGGAGCGCCCATGAAGCTCGAGGATATGGTGCTGATCAGCGTCGACGATCACCTCATCGAGCCGGCGGATTTGTACCAGCGCCACATTGCTGCGAAGTTCAAGGATCAGGCGCCTCGCATGATCAAGCAGGACGGCGTGGATCGCTGGGTTGTCGAAGATCAGAGCATTGGCGCGATTGGGCTGAATGCGGTCGCTGGGCGACCGCGTGACGAGTACGGCATGGAGCCGGTCTCGCATTCGCAGATGCGCCAGGGCTGCATCGACATCCATAAGCGCATCGACGACATGAATGCGAACGGGCTGCTCGGCTCGATCAATTTTCCGACGCTTGGCGGTTTCGCCGGCATCATGTTTTCGAAGCTAAAGGATAAGAGCCTCGCGCTCGCGACGATCCAAGCTTACAACGATTGGCATATTCACGATTGGGCTGGAGCCCATCCTGGCCGCATGATTCCGCTTGGCATGCTGCCGATGTGGGATGCGGAAATTTGCGCGGCAGAAATCCGCCGCATCGCGAAGCTCGGCGTGCATGCGGTTTCGTTTCCGGATAATCCCGCTGCGCAAGGCTTTCCGAGCATTCACAACACCTATTGGGATCCGGTGTGGAAGGCATGCGCCGACAATAAAGTCGTGCTCTGCTGCCATATCGGTACGGGCGGCGGTGCGCCGCACGCATCGCCGGACAGCCCGATCGAGGCGTGGATCACGACCATGCCGATGTCGATCTCCAATAGCGCGGCTGATTGGATCTATGCGCCAATGTGGCAGAAATATCCCGATCTGCGCATGGCCCTTTCGGAGGGCGGCATTGGCTGGGTGCCGTATCTGCTTGAACGCGCGGAATATACGCATGAGCATCACCATGCGTGGACGCATTTCAAATTCGGCAAAGACGCGAAATCGCCGCGCGAAGTGTTCCACAAGCACATCATGACATGCTTCATCGATGACGCTTTCGGGCTCAAAAATCTTGATGACGTCGGTGAAGATATGGTGACGTGGGAATGCGATTATCCGCATTCGGATACGACCTGGCCGGACAGCCCAGAATATCTGTGGCGCACGTTCAAGAACGCCAAGCTGACGGACGCGCAGATCGACAAGGTCACGCATATCAATGCGATGCGGGAATATTCATTCGATGCGTTCGCGATCCATGGCGGGCGGGAGAACTGCACGGTGGGCGCGCTGCGTGCGAAAGCCGCGCATGTCGATACAAAGCCGGTGCCCAATCTTGGCGGTGCGAAAGCCGCGGCAGGCGAGGATGGCGTGCAGCGCTCCGGCGAGATCAACAAGATGTTCGAACGCACGCAGTAAAGCTGAGGTCCCGGACGAGTAACTAACGCAGCTCCCGCAGTGGTTCGCCAACACGGGCTTTTTCAAATACGACCATGCTGTCGTAAAAAGTGATCGCAAAAAACGCACGCGTGACCGCAGGGACGAGGGCGTTGCCTTTGCGCTCGCCGTAAGGCGTCGAGTAACGGTCGAAACTGCTGCGCTCCTTGTGCCACCATGTCAGCCGCTCAGCCATGCGCGTTGCGACATCGAGGAATGTGATTCCGAGCGGGTGATCCATGTAATCCGCCCAAAGGCTCGTGTGGGTATCCTCTACGATGAATAGCCCGCCCTCTTTCACGTGCGGCGTCAGCGTTTCGAGCGCGATAATTTGTTGCTTCGCGGTGTGACCGCCGTCATCGAGGATGATATCGAACGGCCCACGTTCGGCGGCGACACGCGCGAGAAATTCGGGATCGGCTTGATCGCCGATATAAACCTCAATGTTCTCGCCGCGATGCTGCATGCATTCTGGGTTGATATCGATGCCCGTGATTTTGGCTTGCGGTCCGAAGAAATCGCGCCACATGCGTAGGCTGCCGCCCTTATAGACGCCGATTTCAAGGAACGAGATCGGACGATGCATAAAGGCTGGGAAGTAGCGCTCGTAGACCGAGAAATAATGGTGCCATTTGTCGATATCGCGCCGGTTGTTTCTTAGAAAGAGATCGTAAAGGGGGCGGCCGGTTTGCGTCATGTGCTGTGCGGAACCTCAGTCTCTGTTCGCTGCAAAGGCGGACACCCGGCGGCGGAAATCAAGAGACTTGCTCTGAAATTTTGGAGCTTCGCCCCTTATATCTGGGTGAGGAGATTGATCAGCATGGCTAGCGGCGGCGAGCGAACGGCGGTGCTCTACCGCATGGTGATGAAGGAACATACGTGCCCTTGGGGGTTGAAGTCCAAGGCGCTACTCGGACATCGCGGCTATCGCGTCGAGGACCGCTGGCTTACGACAGCGGACGAGGTCGCGGCGTTCAAGGAAAAAGAGGGCGTCAAGACCACGCCGCAGACTTTCATCGACGGTCAGCGTGTCGGCGGTTATGAGGATTTGAGGCGCTATTTCGGGCTCAAAGTGCGCGACCCAAGCGCGACGAGCTATACGCCGGTGCTGGTGGTGTTTGCGGTGACGGCGCTGATGGCGCTTGCGCTCAGCTATACGGCGTTCGGCGCGGCGCTGACGGTGCGGGCGGGGGAGTGGTTCATCTCGCTCTCGATGATGGCGCTTGCGATGCTCAAGCTGCAGGACATCGAGAAATTCGCAACAATGTTTCTCAATTACGATCTCCTGGCGAAGCGCTGGGTGGATTACGGAAAGGTCTACCCATTCGCCGAGCTTGGCGCGGGCGCGCTGATGACGGCAGGCGCACTGACATGGCTTTCGGCGCCGGTCGCGCTCTTCATTGGCGGTGTGGGCGCAGTTTCTGTGTTCAAGGCGGTTTATATCGACAAGCGCACGTTGAAATGTGCGTGCGTTGGCGGAAGCAGCAATGTGCCGCTTGGCTTTTTATCGCTGACGGAAAATCTCATGATGATCGCGATGGCGGTGTGGATGCTTGCGCACCTTGCGTGAGTTCAGGCGCGCCAGAGCGTGCTGAGTGGAATCTCGCGGTATGAGGCGATCGCGCCGCCGCGCCAGTCAATGAGGAACACGCCTGGCATTGTCAGCGCCCGCCACTGGTCAAAGCTAAGACCGAGCATCGCGGCGATGATCTGCCCGTGGCAGGCGATAGCGGGGAGCGCGTGACCTGCGCGTGCGATGGCGGCCAGCGTTTCTAGCCCGCGCGTTGCGACTTCGCGGATGCTCTCTTCGTCGTCCAGTTTCAGATCCGCGTCCGAAAAGCAGCGGCGCATGTGGGTGTAGAATTCGTCGAGGCTATCGAACATGTGGGAGTCGCGCTCGCGGAGGCGCGCGTCGATCCGAATTTGCTGGCCTAGAGACGCAGCCAGCGGCGCGATTGTAGCGACAGCGCGCTGATACGGGCTTGCGTAGACGGCATCGGCGCCGAGCGCCTTCAAGGGCGCCGCGAGGCGGAAGGCGTCTGACTGACCCTTTGCCGTCAGCGCGTCCGCATCGGGCATCGCTGATTCACAGTGGCGGACGAGGAGCAGCGGCATGGCCTGCTGGTAGCCGAAAACGCGTCGCCGCGCCCCCTTTCGCGACGCCGCGCGGGCTTTATTGTGAGCGACGATGTCCACGAAGGAAACCCCAGCGGAAATCTTCAAACGCGCGCTCGCGCAATCCACGCGCGCGCTTGCGGGCGAGGAGGAGCTTGAGGTCATTTTCGGGGCCGAAGGACCGAAGCTTTCTGGCGGCAAGATTGTGCTGCCGCACCCGGCGCGGGCGCTGAGCGCTCCGGAAGCGGAGCGGATGCGTGGTTATGCGGATGGGCTCGCGCTGCGGCTCGCGCATCATGACGACGCCGCGCATGCGAAGTTCCGGCCAAGCGGCGCGCGGGCGCGGGAATTATTCGACGCTGCGGAAGAGATGCGCTGCCAATCACTTGGCGCAAACGCGCTCAAAGGGGTCTCGAACAATCTCAATGCGGCGCTGATCGAGACGCTGGAGAAAAAGGGCGCTGTCCGGATGACGGATCAGCAGACCGCGCCATTGTCGGAAGCGCTGGCGCTGCTCGTGCGTGAGCGGCTCACGGGCGAGAAACCGCCTGCGATCGCGTCCGGTATTATGAAGGCGTGGCGCAAAGAGATCGAAGACAAAGCGGGCGAAGCGCTCAACCGTTTGACCTCAGCTGCGGGGGATCAAAAAGCATTCGCGCAGGTCGCATTCGACCTGCTGCGCGATCTCGATCTTGGCGATGAGCTCGGGCCCGAGCCCTCCTCCAACAAGGATGAGCAGGATCAGGCTGAGGAGCCCCCGCCCGCGGATAGCCAAGAGCAGGACGACGGCGAACAGCAAGATACCGAGACGAGCAGCTCGTCGATGGACCAAGACGCAGCCTCGGAAGAGGAGGCCGATGATCAGAGCGCGACCGATGCGGAATCCGACGCTGATGCGGAAGATTCTGAGATTGAAGAAGAAGGTGAGCGGCCGATGCGGCCGCCCCCGCGAAACGATACCGACGATCCGAACATTCATTATAAGGCGTTCACGCGCGCGCATGATGAGATGATCTCGGCGGAGCAATTATGTGATGCGGAGGAGCTGGCGCGGTTGCGCTCCTATCTCGATCAGCAATTGAAGCCGCTGCAGAGCGTCGTGGGGCGGCTCGCGAATAAATTGCAGCGGCTATTGCTGGCGCAGCAAAACCGGTCATGGACGTTCGATCTGGAAGAAGGCGTGTTGGATGCGGCGCGACTGACGCGCGTGATCGTCGACCCGCTTTCGGCGCTTTCGTTCAAGGAAGAAGAAGACACCGATTTCAAAGATACTGTGGTCTCGCTGCTGCTCGACAATTCCGGCTCGATGCGCGGACGACCGATCATGGTGGCGGCGCTGTGTGCGGATATTCTCGCCCGTACGCTTGAGCGGTGCGGCGTGAAAGTTGAAATTCTCGGTTTCACCACGCGCGCTTGGAAAGGCGGGATGTCGAAAGAGGATTGGCTGAAAGCGGGACGGCCGCCGCAGCCGGGGCGCCTCAACGATCTCCGGCATGTGATCTACAAAAGTGCGGATGCGCCTTGGCGGCGCGCACGGCGCAATCTTGGCTTGATGATGCGCGAGGGGCTTTTGAAAGAGAACATCGACGGTGAAGCGTTGATGTGGGCGCATGACCGTTTGATCGGACGGCCTGAGCAAAGGCGCATCCTGATGGTGATTTCAGATGGCGCGCCGGTCGATGATTCAACCCTTTCGGCCAATCCTGGCAACTATCTTGAACGGCATTTGCGCTCCGTGATTCACTGGATCGAGACGCGCTCTCCCGTCGAATTGATTGCGATCGGCATTGGCCATGACGTGACGCGTTATTACAAACGCGCGGTGACGATCGTGGACGCGGAACAGCTCGGCGGCGCGATGACGGAAAAGCTCGCGGAATTGTTCGACGAAGTTCCGGCACAACGGCGCGCAGCGCGCTAAGAGGCTAGCATGAAGATCGATTTTCGCTGCGTCTGCTTGGCGGCATGGGCGCTTGCGCTTTCGGCATGCGCGCAGACGGCGCCGTTGGAAGGCGGATGGCGCGCAATCGAGGTGACGGCGTCACCCGCGCCATTGGGCGCTGAGAGCGTTGGGCAATTGCGTTTTCTTGGCGGGATTGAGCTTCGGTCGCCATCGGAGATGTTTGGCGGCATTTCGGATATCGCCGTACGCCCGGATGGAAGCTTTGTCGCCATCACGGATGCGAGCGTTTTCATCAAGGGCACATTGGCGCTCGACGATCATTTCGCGCCGACTGGCGTATCGGATGTCGAGATCGCGGAGATGCGCGATGAAGACGGACGGTTTTTCGAATACAAAGCGCTTGGCGACAGCGAAGGCTTACAGCTTTTACCGGACGGGCGCGCATTGGTGAGCTTCGAACATCACCAAGTGCTGCGTTATTATGATCTTGATCATCCGGAAGCAGCGTCCGAACGCGGACCGACACTACAAGGCGCTTCGGAATTGCCGCAGAATGGCGGGCTTGAAGCGCTCGCGATGTTTGAGGATGGGCGCTTTCTCATTGGCGGCGAGGATACGGGAACTATTTGGGTCGCCGATCCCAATGCGGAAGAAGATGTTCCGCCGCAATCGCGTTTGAATCTGCCAGAGGGATATGGCCTGGTTGATTTCGATCGTTTGCCGGACGGCGATTTCGTCGCGCTGCTGCGTTTCTATTCGCCCACGATCGGCGTGCGGATCAAGGTGTTGCGTCTGTCTGCGGGGTCACTCTTTGCGGCGAATGGAACGGCGCGCACGAGTGAAATTGCGCATCTTCAAGCGCCGCTTGCACTCGACAATTTTGAAGGCGTGAGCGCCGTACAGCATGACGGACGCATCGTGCTGTATTTGGCGAGCGACGATAATTTCAACGCGCGCCAACGAACGTTGATTTACGCATTCGAATTAAGAGAGCCGCGTTAGGCGGCGACTTGCGTTTCCGCGAGCTTCTTCTTCAGGTCGCGGCGGATTTTCGCTGCGCGCGTGGAGAGCTTGTCTTCTTTCGCTTTCAGCAAAAAGCCGTCGAGCCCGCCATTATGATCGACGCTGCGCAGCGCAGCCGCCGTGATGCGGAGCTTGAAGGAGCGCTGGAGCGCGTCGCTCGCCAGGGTGACATCGACGAGGTTCGGCTTGAACTCGCGCTTCGTCTTGACGTTGGAGTGGCTGACGATGTGGCCGATCTGGCGGCGCACGCCGGTCAGTTCGCACTGGCGGGACATAGGAAAAGCTCGCGGGCTGAAATTTGAAGGGCGGACCCATAAGCGAACGCCGCCAAAGGGTCAAGTTTGGGGGCGAAACTTCGCCCAGGTCTTGCCTTTCTCCGTTCAGCCCCGGATCAGACCCCGCGCGATAGCGTTCAGCCAGAGATTATGTGTTGGAGCCCTTGATGAGAGCTGTTTTCGCCGCGCTGGCGCTTGCGCTGGCCGCCGCCGTTCCTGCCATGGCGCAGACAGGCGCCCAGCATTCCTACGGCGTAGTCTATAACGTTCAGGCGCGCGGCATGAGCGCGGGGGACTTCAATTTCTCCTTTAACGTCAATGGCGGCCAATATACCGGCACGGCGGAGCGCCGGCTGACGGGGCTTGCCCGCACGCTCATGGGCAATAGCCAGGATTATAATTACTCGGTGCGCGGGAATGTCGGCGCCAACGGAGCTGTCGAGCCGGTTGCTTACCGTCACAGCGGCGGCCGGAAGGGCCGGGTCGTAAACGCCGATTTCAGCGGCGACGGGATCGTCACCACAGCGACGCCGGAAATGGGGATGGGCAATCCGCCAGCGACCGAGGCGCAGAAACGCGATGCGATCGACCAAGTCTCAATGTTTCTTGGGATGATGTTGCGGCCGGGCGATCCGTGCCGGCAGACCATCAAGGTCTATTTGGATGGCCGCTCGCGGTTCGATTTCGTGCTAACGCCGAACGGCACCGAGAATGTGAACATCGCCGGCTATCGCGGGCAAGCGCAGCGTTGCCGCGTGGCGTATCGCCCGATCGCTGGGTTTGGCGATCCGCAAGAGCCAGCGGAAATGACGTTCCTGTTCGCCCGCGTGAATGGCGTGAATGCGCCGCTGCGGATCGAAATGCCGAGCGACGATGCTGGCGTTATCCGGCTCGACGCACGCAGCTTCACGGCGCGATAAAGGGGAATTTTGGCGTCGCGGCGCGCGCGCGATCGAAAGCTTCGCGGGCGGCGGCGATGCGCGGCTGATTGGTTTTCGCCCAGTCGCCGAGCGCTTTTACTGGGCCGAGCAGGTCATATCCCAACTCTGTGAGCGCATAGTCCACGCGCGGCGGGATGGTCGGGTAAATCGTGCGGGTCACGAAGCCGTCCCGCTCCAAATTACGTAGCGTGGATGTCAGCATTTTTTGCGACACGGCCCCGATCTCGCGCCGCAGTTCGCTGAAGCGCTTGGGGCCTTCGCCCAGAAGCGCCACGGTCTGGACCGACCATTTATCGCCGATCCGCGCCAGCGTTTCGCTGACGGCCCGGCATTCATCGGCCACGTGAACGTGCGTCGGTTTCAAAAAAGTGCCTCCTTAACGGCGCGCGTCCGGTGTCCAATATAGCGCTGGTATCTTTTGGAAACCACCTGCGACGAGGCCTCTTAATGTCTAAGCCCAAGATCGGAATTGTTATTGGCACGACCCGTGAGGGCCGCTTCGGCGAAAAAGCTGCGCGCTGGATGCTTGAGGTTGGCGAACAGCGCAGCGGCGATGCGGATTTCGAGATTGTCGATCTGCGGGACTATCCCATGCCGTTTTTCGAGGAGCGGCTCTCGCCCGCTCATGCGCCGCCGAAGAATGAGGCCGCACAGCGCTGGGCGAAGAAGGTCGCGGAGCTGGATGGCTACGTGTTTGTCACCGGCGAATATAATCACTCGATCCCCGGCGTTTTGAAGAATGCGCTCGATTACGCCTACTCGGAGTTCAACCGGAAGGCGGCGGGGTTTGTCGGCTATGGCGGTGTGGGCGGGGCGCGCGCGATCGAGCATTTGCGGTCGATCGCCGTCGAGCTGCAGATCGCGCCAATGCGCAACGGCGTCTATATTGCTGGCGCGGATGCGATGGGACTGATCCGCGAGGGCAGAGACTTCTCCGAGTTTCCGCATCTTGCAGCGACGGCGAACGCCGTGCTGGACGAATTGGTTTGGTGGACAAAGGCGTTGAAGGCGGCGCGCGAAGGGTTCTGACCTTTTTGCATGGGGCGCATGCTGGACAAGCGGCGGCGCGCCCCTCAAGTAACACGTATGACCGGCCCGACGCGTGAGGAAGCGCCCGTGAGGGCGGTTCTCGGACCTACCAATACGGGCAAGACGCATCTCGCGATTGAGCGGATGCTGGCGCACCGTTCTGGCATGATCGGCCTGCCGCTGCGGCTTTTGGCGCGGGAAGTTTACGACAAGGTGGTCGCGCAAAAGGGCGCTAGGGCCGCTGCGCTGGTGACCGGCGAGGAGAAGATCTGGCCTGACAGCGCGCGTTATCTCATCGCGACGGTGGAGGCGATGCCGCTCGACCGCGCGGTGGAATTTCTCGCGGTCGACGAAATCCAATTGGCGCGCGACCCAGACCGTGGACACATCTTCACGGATCGCATTTTACGCGCGCGCGGAACCGGCGAGACGATGCTGCTCGGCTCAGACACTATGCGCAACATGATCCGCCGGCATTTGCCGCGCGCGGAGGTGACGACGCGGGAACGCTTGTCGCGGCTTTCCTACGCTGGACCAAAGAAGATCACTAAATTGCCGAAGCGCACCGCGATCGTCGCGTTCTCGGCGGAGGAAGTTTACGCCATCGCGGAGTTGATCCGGCGCCATCGGGGAGGGGCGGCGGTGGTGATGGGCGCGCTTTCGCCGCGCACGCGTAATGCGCAAGTCGCGCTCTATCAAAGCGGCGAAGTGGATTTTTTGGTTGCGACCGACGCCATCGGCATGGGTCTTAACATGGATGTCGATCACGTCGCGTTTGCGTCCTACGCAAAGTTCGATGGGCGGCGGAATCGCGTGCTGCGTCCGGATGAAATCGCGCAAATTGCGGGCCGTGCTGGACGGTTCACGCGCGACGGGACGTTTGGCGAAACGGGCGAGTGTATTCCGTTTGATGACGAGACGGTTGTGCGCGTCGAGGAGCACGAATTCGAGACGGTTGAAGCGATTGAGTGGCGCAATCCGGATTTGGATTTTTCGACGATCGCATCGCTGATTGCGTCTCTCGAGCGGCCACCGGCTGCGCCGGGTTTGATGCGCGCGCGGGGCGCCAGTGATGAAGAGACATTAAAGCGCCTTGCTTCGGAAGATGAGATTTCAAAGCGTGTGCGCGGCAAGGATGATGTGCGCCGTTTTTGGGAAGTTTGTCAGACGCCGGATTTTCGTAAAGTAGCGATCGACGAACATGCGCGGCTTGTCGCGCGCCTTGCGCAGCATCTGATTGCGCGCAATGGGCGATTGCCGGCGGATTGGATTGGGCGCGAGATTGCGGAGCTCGATCGCACGGAAGGCGACCTCGACGTTTTGCAAACCCGGCTCGCGAATATCCGTACGTGGACGTATATCGCGAACCGCGCCGATTGGCTGGACGATGCAGAAGGTTGGCGCGCGCGCACGCGGGAGGTTGAAGATCGCATATCCGATGCGCTGCACAGCGTGTTGCAGGCGCGCTTTGTCGACCGGCGTACAAGCGCGCTGCTGCGCAGCTTAAAGCGTGAAGACGTTATGCTCGCCGGCGTCAGCGAAGACGGTGAAGTGACGGTCGAAGGGCATTATGTCGGGCGATTGGAGGGTTTGGAGTTTCGGCCCGATCCGCGCGCGCTTGGGCTTGAAGGCAAGGCGGTGCGGAATGCTGCGCAGCGCGCGCTCGCGCCGGAAGTCGCGCGGCGTTTGAAACGCATCTCCGAAGGTGAGGAATTCACACTCGAACGCGATGGACGGATCATGTTCGATCGCGATGCCGTCGCGAAGCTGATCGAATCTTCCGTGCTCAAGCCGAAGGTCGCGCTGATTGGCGCGGAGCAAGCGAATGACGTGCTGCGTAAGGCGGCTGTGCAGCGTATGGAAGATTGGCTTACGCAAGCGGTCGCGTATGAGCTTGCGCCGCTCATTGCGTTGGACAGCGCCTGGCGCGAAGGCCGCCTTCCTCATAGCACGCGCGGGCTTGCGTTTCGATTGGTCGAAAATGGCGGCGCGATCGATAAACGCGAGAGCGGCGCGCATGAATTGACGCATGACGCGCGCGTCGCGCTTGAGCGTGAAGGCGTGCGGTTTGGACGCTGCACGGTGCATATGCCGGCTTTACTCAGGCTGCGCGCAGCAAAGCTGCATGCGATTTTGCGTCAGTGGACGCGCGCTGGCGCGCAGGGCTTGCCTTATCTGCCGCGGCACAATGTTTCCGCAGCCGCGTATGATCCGAGTGTTGGGTGGGCGAGCTACGCTGCTGCTGGGTTTCGCCCGGCGGGCGGGCATGTGGTTCGGATCGACAGGCTGGAGCGGCTGGCGGCGGGGCTTTCGAAACCGGCGATTGATCCCAAGCTCAATCGTATCTTGAGGCTGGATGATAAGGCTCTCGCCAGCGTGCTTACGTCACTTGGCTACCGGCGCATCGCGCCGGCCGAGGAAGGCGCAGCGCCGCGCTGGCGTCCGCCCAATCCACCGAAGGTCCCGAAGCAGACGGCGGCTCTTGGGCCTTTCTCCGATCTCGCCGCGTTGCTCCCATCGGATCGGCGCTCGTGAGCGAGAAATGCCGGTTGGACGTGTGGCTGTGGCGGGCGCGTTTTTTCAAGACCCGGACGTTAGCGTCGGCTCACGTTTCCGCAGGCGGGGTGCGGATCGCCCGGGCTGGCAATGTTCGTCGGGTCGATAAGCCTGGTGAAGGCGTGAGCGTGGGCGATGAGCTTTCCTTTGCGACGCCGCGCGGGCTCGTTTTGGTTCGTGTCGAGGCGTTGGGTGTCCGGCGCGGCCCGGCGGCGGAAGCGCGCGGTCTTTATGCGTTGCTTGACGGCGCGGGCCTTGACAGCCATGTCAGCGGCTCCGGGGAAGAGGAAGTGGAATGACCTACGTCGTCACCGACGCGTGCGTGCGCTGCAAATTCATGGATTGCGTCGAGGTCTGTCCGGTCGACTGCTTCTACGAAGGCGAAAATATGCTCGTCATTCACCCGGACGAGTGCATCGATTGCGGCGTTTGCGAGCCGGAATGCCCGATCGACGCCATTAAGCCTGATCTTGAAGACACGCCGGAAGGCAAATGGCTGGCGATCAATACTGAATACGCCAAGGTTTGGCCTAATATTACGCGTAAGAAGGATCCTCCGGCGGATGCCGACAACTTCCGGGACG
>JBEVOS010000235.1:0-6575 GCA_040507435.1 Caulobacterales bacterium
GCGCCAATTCCTCGAATTGATGCAGAAGCCCGACGTGGATTCGATCGAGGGCCTTTCGCCTGCAATCTCGATCGAACAGAAAACCACGTCCCGTAATCCGCGCTCGACTGTCGGCACTGTCACCGAAATCTACGATTACATGCGCCTTTTGTGGGCGCGTGTCGGCGTTCCTTATTCCCCCGCCACCGGCCTGCCCATTGAAGCGATGCAAGTCTCGCAAATGGTCGATCGCGTGATGGAGCTAAGCGAAGGCACGCGCATTTACCTGCTGGCGCCGGTCGCGCGTGACCGCAAAGGCGAGTTCAAGAAGGAATTGGCCGAGCTTCAAAAGAAGGGCTATCAGCGCGCCAAGATAGACGGCGAGTTTTACGAACTCGAAGATGCGCCAGCGCTCGACAAGAAATTCAAGCACACGATCGAAGTCGTGGTGGATCGCCTCGCCGTGAAGGCTGGGCTTGAAACGCGCCTCGCGGATTCACTCGAGCAAGCGCTGAAATTGGCTGACGGGATCGCAGTCGTTGAACTCGCCGATACGGCGGCTGGCGCTAAAAGCAAAATGAAAGGCGCGCAGGATGCGGATAACCGCATCCTTTTGTCATCACGCTTCGCCTGCCCCGTCTCCGGTTTCACGATCCCCGAAATCGAACCGCGTCTCTTCTCGTTCAACAATCCCGCCGGCGCCTGCCCCACATGCGACGGCCTTGGCGCGCAATTGAAGTTCGACCCGAACCTCGTTGTGCCCGACAAAGATAAATCGCTGGAAGGCGGCGCCGTTGCGCCATGGGCGCGCGGACAATCGCCGCTCTATACGCAGACGCTGCAAGCCATCGCGAAATTCCATAAAGTCGCGATGACGACGCCATGGAATAAATTGCCCGCCGAAGCGCAAAACACGATTCTTTTTGGTTCGAAGAAAGATCCAATCAAATTCGTCTACGACGATGGTTTGCGGCGCTACGAAACCTCAAAGCCCTTCGAAGGCGTCGTTCCAAATCTCGAGCGCCGCTGGAAAGAAACCGACAGCGCCTGGGTGCGTGAAGAGCTTGGGCGGTACCAAAGCTCTGCGCCCTGCCCGACCTGTGAGGGCAAACGCCTCAAGCCTGAAGCGCTCGCGGTGAAGGTCGACGGCAGCGATATCTCAATCGCGTCGAATTTTGCGATCCGTGAAGCGCGCGATTGGTTCGGCGGCCTGGAAAAGAAACTAAAGCCGAAAGAACGCGAAATCGCCGCGCGCATATTGAAGGAGATCAACGACCGCCTGCGCTTCCTCGTGGATGTCGGCCTCGATTATCTCTCGCTTGGCCGCGCATCCGGCACGCTCAGCGGCGGCGAAAGCCAGCGTATTCGGCTAGCCTCGCAAATCGGCAGCGGATTGACCGGCGTTCTCTATGTGCTCGACGAACCGAGCATCGGCCTTCACCAGCGCGACAACACGCGCCTGCTCGAAACGCTGCAACGGCTCCGCGATCTCGGAAACACGGTTCTCGTTGTCGAGCATGATGAGGAAGCGATTCTCACCGCCGATCATGTGATCGATATGGGCCCCGCCGCCGGCATTCACGGCGGCAAAGTGATCGCCGAAGGCACCCCCGCTGAAATCGAAGCTTCTGAAGAAAGCGTCACTGCCGCCTATCTTACTGGCCGCCGCGAAATCGCGATCCCGGAAAAACGGCGCTGGGCCAACAAGAAAAAAATGATCCGTGTCGTTGGCGCGAAGGGCAACAATCTCCAAAACGTGACGGCGGAAATTCCGGTCGGAACCTTTGCCTGCATCACGGGCGTCTCCGGCGGCGGCAAATCAACGCTCACGATCGAAACGCTCTACAAGGCCGCCGCGCGGCGGCTGAATGGCGCGAGCGAAGCGCCCGCCGAGCATGACTCGATCACCGGCCTCGAACATTTCGACAAGGTGATCGACATCGATCAAAGCCCAATCGGCCGCACGCCGCGCTCCAATCCCGCGACCTATACCGGCGCCTTCACGACAATCCGCGATTGGTATGCCGGCTTGCCGGAGGCAAAGGCGCGCGGCTACGGGCCGGGCCGCTTTTCATTCAACGTCAAAGGCGGCCGCTGCGAAGCGTGCCAAGGCGACGGCGTCATCAAGATCGAGATGCACTTCCTTCCGGACGTCTACGTCACCTGCGATGTGTGCAAAGGCAAACGCTACAACCGCGAAACGCTGGAAGTGCTTTTCAAAGGCAAGAGCATCGCTGACGTGCTCGACATGACGGTCGAGGAAGCCGGAAATCTCTTCAACGCCGTGCCGTCAATTCGCGATAAGATGGAAACGCTGAAGCGGGTCGGCCTTGGTTACGTGCATGTCGGCCAGCAAGCGACGACTTTGTCCGGCGGTGAAGCGCAGCGTGTTAAGCTCTCGAAAGAATTGTCGCGCCGCGCGACGGGCCGCACGCTCTACATTCTCGATGAACCGACGACAGGTCTGCACTTCGAGGACGTGCGAAAATTGCTCGAAGTGCTGCATGAGCTTGTCGACAACGGCAATACGGTCGTCGTGATTGAGCACAATCTCGATGTCGTCAAAACCGCCGATTGGATCGTGGATCTCGGTCCCGAAGGCGGCGATGGCGGTGGCCGCATCGTCGCTGAGGGCGCACCTGAAGAAGTCGCGACGGTCAAAGAAAGTTGGACCGGCCGCTATCTTGCGGAAACGCTGAAGCGCCACGAAGAGCGTCACAATGCACAGCGCACCAAAGTCACGGCGGTAACGCCGGCAGCGAAGAAAGCCGCCCCGGCCAAAAAATCCGCGAAGAAACGCGCGGCAGGCTAAACGAGGCGGCCCCAGCTTTCGTTGGGGCCGCCGCACCCATTAAGCCGCCGGTGCGCCGATCCTGCCTTCCGCCATGGCGACACGCACCGCCTTCGCGCCGACGCCAAGAAACGCGAGATAAATCGCCATCGCGACCGCGAACACGACCAGATAAAGCAGGCCAAGCACCGCAAGCGTCGAAGGATTGCTCAACGATTGCATAACCACGTTTGGATCAGGTTGCCCGCCTTGCGCGATCTGCGCGAACATCGGCCCAAGCGCGATCACTGCAGCGACGCCATACGCGATCGACGCGATCACCAAATAAATCACAGCAAGGATGAGATAGGCGCCGAGCAGTGACCAAAACCGCCCGCGCGAAACAGTCCAGCCTTTGAAGAACGCGAACTTTTTGAGACCCACGCTCGCAGCATTTGCCGGGGCAAGACGAACAAGCACATAGAGAAACGCACAAAACGCCACGATCATGATGACAGCGATAATCGCGCCCCCGATCATGCCCCCGCTGCTATCGCCGCCGCCAAATACCGCAGCCGCCGCAAAACCGCCGACCACCGCAAGAATGATCACGCCGATATAAAGTCCCGTAAGAACGATCACCCACAGCCAATAGCCGAGATAGACGCGCCACGTATCGGCGCCGAAATTCAGCCCCATGAGCCCGCCGCCGGATTCGCCGCGCACCAGCCAGCGATGCACCGCCGCCTCAAATGCGGCAAGCAGCACATAGACGATGAAGATGAAGAGCAAATAGAGCGGCGCAATGCCAAGCATGCTTTGGAAATAAGCTTGCGCGATGGGATGGCTTGGATCGTTTACAGATGGATCACCGCTCATCGTAGCGCCCATGAAATCCGTGTACGCTTTTGCGAATGCGCCGATCTGGCCCCACCCCAACGCGATGAATGCGCCCACCACGACGATCATAAGAACGAAATATGCGATCGTCGCGCTCAGCAGCACGCCGCCCTTTTCTCGCTTCTTGAATACGTCGAACGCGGCGCCTGCCGAAAATGTCTCGCTCATGTTAGTCTCCCCGCTTCGTCCGCGCCTATTCCGGATGTCAGACGCTGCTAGATTAGCAAGATTTGGGGATCCTTGCGTGACATTTCGCGCCTCAGCCCGCTAGCATCGCCAAAAGGTATTGAGCCCTACATTTCGGAGGTCATCGCGATGAAGCTCTATGGCGAACGCAATCCGGCGCCGCATCCACGGCGCGTTCGTATATTCATTGCGGAGAAGGGCATCGACCTGCCGGAAACGCGCGTGAAACTTCTGAAGGGGGAACACAAAAGCGCCGAGCATGTCGCCCGCAATTCACTCGGGCAAATCCCGACGCTCGAGTTGGACGACGGGACATTCATCTCCGAGAGCAATTCGATCTGCCGCTATCTCGAAGCGCAATTTCCGGATAAACCACTCTTTGGGTGCACGCCGAAAGAAATTGGCCTGATCGATATGTGGATCCGCCGCATCGAGCTGCGCATCTACGATCAGACTTTGCATTATTGGCGTTACGGCTATCCGCGCGCGGGCGCAGAACAACCGTTCAAGGCTTTCGGGGATGCGGCGAAGCCCCGCTACGAACAAGAACTAAAATGGCTCGATAGCGAACTCGCGAACTGCGAATTCATCGCGGGCGATGCGTATTCCTATGCCGATATCATCGGGCTCACGAGCATAGATTTCGGGACTTATGTCGGCTGGGAAATTCCCGCCGAATGTAAGAACGTGTTGGCTTGGCACGCGCGTGTGAGCGCGCGGCCAAGCGCGGAAGCAAATTCTTAGAGCGCGGCGATCACCGCATCGCCCATCGCGTCAGTGGTGAGCGCGCCGCCAAGATCGCGCGTCCGCGCGCCCTCAGTCAGCGCCTTTTTCACAGCGGCAACGATGCGGTCTGCAAGGTCCGCACGCCCGAGCGACCAGCGAAACGCCATCTCGAGCGACATGATCGCAGCCAAAGGATTGGCCGCGTTTTGCCCAGCAATATCTGGCGCCGAGCCGTGGATAGGCTCGTAAAGGCCGGGCGCGCCCGCAGCGCCGAGCGCGGCCGACGGCAGCATGCCGAGGGACCCCGTAAGCTGTGCGGCCTCATCAGATAGCATATCGCCGAAAAGGTTATCCGTGACGATCACGTCGAACTGCTTTGGCGCGCGCACAAGCTGCATCGCCGCATTGTCCGCCAGCATATGTTCAAGCTGCACATCCGCGTAGTCGCGCTTATGAAGCGCATCGACGACTTCACGCCAGAGGAAGCCGCTCTCCATCACGTTCGACTTTTCGCACGACGTAACTTTGTTTCGGCGCCCACGCGCCATCTCAAACGCAACGCGCGCGACACGCTCGATCTCGCTGGTTGTGTAAACTTGTGTGTCCACGCCGCGCTTTTGGCCGTCCGGCAAACTCTCAACGCCACGCGGCTCACCAAAATAGACGCCGCCCGTAAGCTCGCGCACGATCATGATGTCGAGGCCCGCGATCACGTCGCGTTTCAATGTTGAAGCATCCGCCAGCGCGTCGAAGCAAATCGCTGGACGCAAATTCGCGAACACATCCATTTCTTTCCGCAGGCGCAGGAGCCCCGCTTCCGGACGCTTGTCGCGCGCAACGCCTGCCCATTTCGGCCCGCCCACCGCGCCCATCAAAACCGCATCGCTCGCAAGCGCGCGCGCGACGGTCTCGTCGGTGATCGGAACGCCGTCCTTGTCGAGACTGGCGCCGCCAAACGGGCGCGTCTCAATTTCGATCTCGTTCGTCAGCGCAGCCGCGACGCGGCGCGCCTGCTCGGTCACTTCCGGGCCGATGCCGTCACCAGGCAGGAGAAGAAGTGTTTTGCTCAAGATGTGCGCTCCGTCGCGTCGAATAGACGGCGCTCTTCGCGCGGGTAATGCCCGCTGGCAGCGCGCCACGCTTTAAAGTGATCCGACGCGCCATGCGCCGCGAGGGCCGCATCATCATCGTAAATCTCAAATGCGCGGATCACGCCCGGATCGGCCATGTCTTGCGCAAGCGTGTAAAAGCGGCACCCGCGCTCTGCGCGGGAGGCTTTAATCACCTCTGCCATCGCTGGGCGCAGCGCATCAATCTCTGCAGGCGGCGTCCGCAGCAATACACTTAGAATGATCATATCTTACGCTCGTTGACGATCTCAAATTCGCTGACGTCGCGTTCGAGCACGCGCACTTTCGGCGGGGTGGCTGAATTGCGGCGAGCAGCCAAATTGGCGCGATGCTCCGCAACCGCTGCGGCGTCCTTATAGACTTCGTAAATGTGCACGACAGTTTCATCTAAAATATCGATTGAGAATGAATATGCGAGGCAACCCGGCTCTTGCCGCGTCGCTACGATCCCCGCGCCGAATTGCTCCGCAACATCCTCACGGCTCAAGCCGGGCGCAATCTTCAGAGTACCCGCAATAATGATCATATTTATCTCCGCCGCCTTTATCTGCGCCAAGGGGCGCCGATGCGGCGCTTTTCTTCGAATGCCGAAATATCGGAATCGCGTTTCAGCGTGAGACCAATATCGTCGAGCCCTTCGAGCAATTTGTGCTTACGGCCCGGATCGATCTCAAATCGATACTCGGCGCCTGACGGCGACACGACGATCTGTTTCGCAAGATCGACGCTGAATTTGTGATTGGCGCCGCGCGCTTCATCCAGAAGCCGTTCGACATCGGCTTGATCCAACACGAGAGGCAAAATGCCATTGTTGAAGCAATTGTTGTAAAAGATATCCGCGAAGCTCGACGCGATGATGCAGCGTATCCCAAAATCCTGAAGCG
>JBEVOS010000238.1:0-6605 GCA_040507435.1 Caulobacterales bacterium
ACGCGTCTCACTTCAGCGAGAAGGGCGGCGTGACGACGATCACGCATGGTCTGATACTCCCGCGCTTATTTTTGTCAGGTGCGCCAAGGTTTCGGCGAAGGCGCTGCGCTGGCTTGGCGATTGACGCAAAAAAGCCGTCATCTCGCTCCGGCTTCGGATCGCTGCATCCAAGCGCGGATTGGCGCCTGATTTATAAATCCCGCTCTCGACCATGATGCGCCCTTCTTCATAGGCGGAGAGCGCTGAAATCGTGCGCCGCGCAGCGCTCGCATGCGCGCCGGCCATGAGCTGTGGGGATTGCCGGCTGATCGAGCGCGGCACGTCGATCGCCGGAAAATGACCTTGCTCGGCGAGCTGACGCGATAAGATGATGTGCCCATCGAGCAAGGATTTCATGACTTCGACGATCGGGTCGTCCACGTCATCGGTCTCGCTGAGAACGGTCATGATTGCGGTGATCGAACCGCCTGATTTGGCGCTTCCGCACCGCTCCACGATGCGCGGCAATGCGGAAAACACATTGGGCGTGTAAGCTCGCAGAGTTGGCGGTGCGCCGGCTGCAAGCCCGATCTCCCGCAGCGCCATGGCAAAGCGCGTCGTTGAATCAAGAATAAGAAGGACGTCCTCGCCGGCGCCGCGCCAATATTCGGCGAGGGACAGCGCTTGATAGACGGCGCGGACGCGCAATGCGGGACTGAGGTCCGACGTGGCCGCGACGCAGGCGTATTTTTTTGCGTCTGCTTGCGAAGATAATTCTCGCCACATCGTTTCGACTTCTCGGCCGCGCTCTCCCACGAGGCAGAGCACGCAGCGCTTCGCCGAAACCTGCGTCGCAAGCTGACGAACGAGCGTCGTCTTGCCAACGCCGCTCGCTGCGAAGACGCCGATGCGTTGGCCTTTTCCAATGGTCAGGAGGCCGTCAAGCGCCCGAAGACCTGTTTCCAGCACACTGTTCGGGTCTTTTCGTTCAAGCGGCTGCAGAACTTTGCCGACAATCGGAGCAAGCTCGTTGGACAATATGGACGCGCCGCCGTCGATTGGTTCGCCGAGCGCATCGATAAGCCGTCCAGCGAATGCGTCGCCGACGGGCGCGAGTGTTTTTGAGGGCGCGGCCCATACTTTTGCGTCGGGAAGAATGGCGATCGTCTGATCGAGCGGCACAAGGACGATATGATTGTCTTCAACGGCGGCCACTTCAGCGAGGGTGCGTGCCCGCCCGGGTCCGTTGTCGATCTCGCAAAGATCGCCAAGCGTCGCAAATGGTCCCGTGGCCTCGACGTGGCTTGGCGCAACTTTGCGAACAAATCCGCTGCGCTCGGCGAGCGGCAGGGCGCCCAGACTGACAAGATAGGGATGGCGGCTCATCGCTGATCACGCGCGGCGAGCGATTGCAGATGCGATTTGAGCTTTTCCCAATGCTTCGGCAGCGAGAATTCGATCTGGCCGAGCCGCACATCGATGCGGCATGCGCCTGCCGGTAAAACCGGGTCGGCCCGTAGTTCAAGTTTTCCGCCGCCGAGCGTCTCGCGAAGTTTGCGCAGCGCCATGTCATCGCGAAAATCAGCGGCGCTGACCTGAACAGCGAGCACGGTCTCGCGCCGCAAAGCGCCGATTTGCGCCTGCACCGCGCGTCCGACCATATCCTGGTAATGGCGCGGCTCTGCGAACGCTGTTTGGAGCGCGGTTTCTCCGATCGCCAATGATAAGGTTTCAAGGCTTTTGATTTGTGCGTCGGCTTTCTGAAGCGCGTCTGCAATGCCCGCCTTAAGCGCCGCGAGCGCTTGGGCTTCATCACGGACAAAGGCGGTTTCGGCGTCGCGCTTAGCGCTTGCGCGCGCCTCCGCCAAAGCTTCGGCTTCACGTTCAGCGCGCGCGTCGAAATCTTTTTGAAGGCGCGCGACTTCGCGCTCAAGCGCGGCGATTTCAGGGTTTTTGTGAACGCGCAACGGCTCGCCCGGCGCGTGTGTGTGCGGTTCCGCGCGGCGCGAAGGACCGTTGAGCGAACGGATCGGCTCCGCGGAATCTTCGCCGGATCGAATGAGCGCCATCTAAAATGGGCCCATGAGTGCTGCAGGCGCTTCATCGGCGAGGAGGCGCGCCACCGCGGTGCGCGCATGCTCAGTCACTTGAAGCGCGCTGCTCGTATCGCGCTTGTCCGCCAGCGCGCGCACGCGCGCCTCGAGGCGATGGGAAAAGCGCAGACTTTGCGATGAATGTTTCAGAGGTTGCGATTTCGGCCTGTCGAAAGAGGTCTCTTGCTGCGCGCGCTGAAGGAGGGCGCGATCGCGCGGCGACAGCAGGCGCGCAATGGCGCGCTGATCGGCCTTAGACAGCAGCGCAAAGTCTGCGAGCGATTGGATCAGCGGATCACGCGGCAAGTTCGTCTCCCGCCGGCGAGGATTGGAGACCAAGTTTAAGGCGTTCAGCAAAAGCCCGCTGATCGTCGAGCGATAAGCGGGCGCGGTTGCGGCGCATGAAAAATATCAACGCCGCAAAAACCACGACGATGACAACGCCTAGGCCGCCAATAATCCAATTGATCAGGGAAGGAGATGGAGGCGTATTTTCGTCACGCGCAGCTTCGGAGCGCGGTGCAAGTGCGGCCGGCGCGTTGACGCCAGCTTGGCTTCCATCTGCGGCTATGGCGTCGATCGCTTGCGGCAGGCCAATGTGAAAGACAAGCGCTACGGCGGAATTAGCGTCGATCAGGTTGCTTTGAACAAACTCGGCCCGCAGACGGGTCTGCAGATCGGGCGAGAGCGGCGCTTCGGTATGCACATGGATCGCGGCGAAGGAGGGAGGCGGCGTTGCTTCCACGGGTTCGCCCGCGGCCGTGATCTCGTTTTCATCGCCGTCGAGCGCTGCGCTCGCCGCCTTGGGGTTTTCTTCGACGCGGAGATCAAACCGAACATCGGGCAGAACACGGCGCGTGGCGGCGATTGCACGGTCGAGGTGTGGATTACGCGGCGCGGTCGTCCCGCTAGAATCGCCCCTCGGCGGCAAGACCGCGACGCGCGGACTGATCACTTCGCCATGTGCGTTGAGAACAACCACATCGGAGGTCAGCAGATCGGGAACGGCCGCCGCGACGAGACGCTGCACGCCTTCTATGCTGGCGGGCGTTTCATATTCAGGCGCGCGCATGACCAGCGTCACGGCAGCTTTCGTCGTGTTTTGAGCGCCGCGAAACAAAGCGCGTTCCGGCATTGCGATATGGACGCGGGCGTCCTCGACCCCGTCAATCATCATGATGGTGCGCGCAAGCTCGCCCTGGAGCGCACGTTGATATTTGATCTTTTGCGCAAAATCCGTGAGGCCCATGTCGGATTCGTTAAACAGCTCGAAGCCTTCAAGGCCGTGAAGCGGCAGGTTTGAGCCCGCGATAGAAAGACGCAGCGCATCATGCTTGCCCTCAGGGACGAGGATTTGCGCACCGCCATTTCCCAATTTGTATGTCGCCTTTTGCTTATCGAGTTCGGCAACGACGGCGGCGGCTTCGGCGGGCTCTAAATTGTCAAAGAGCACCGTATAATTTTGCCGGAACGCGAAGAAATAGATCGCCACGAGTACGGCGATGATGACGGCGAAGACGATCGCCGCCAGGCGCACTTGTTCCATAGGCCATCTGGGCGCAGCCTCTTGCGGCGGTGTTGATGAAGTTGAGGCCAGCATGCCGTGCGGCTCAGAGCTGCATGTTCATGATTTCACGATAGCCGTCGACGAGGCGCGTTCGGATTTGCAACGCGAGCTCGACAGCGAGCCGCGCTTCTTCAAGCGCAATCGTGACTTCGTGAATCGGAATTGTGTCATCGATAGCAAAGTCGCGGACAATTTCGTTGGCGGCGTCGATCTTGTTTTCGACCGCCTCGACGCCTCTTGCCAGCATGTCGGAAAAGCCGGAGCCAGGGGATTGCGTTTGCATTGGTGTTTGCGGCTGGGCGACGTCGGCGCGGTCGCCTACGATCGCTCCAACCGCCATGCCGACAGCGTTGATTGCTTCAAGCGCATTCATGATTGACGTCCCATGTCGAGCGCGCGTCCGTACATGTCTTGTGCGATCTGGAAAGCGGCGAGATTGGCCTCGTAAGCGCGCGAGGTTTTGATCATTAGGGCCATTTCGCCGGCGTGATCGACATTTGGGTAGGTGACGAAGCCTTCGGCGTCGGCGTGGGGATGATTGGGTTCGTAAACGCGCCGCAATCCGTCAGGCGTTTGTTCGACACCCGTCACTTGAGCGCCGGCCGCATCATGTCGCGCGCCGCTCGCCGCTAAAGTTGCGCCGAAACTTTGCGCGGGACCGCTCACGAGTCGCATCGGATGAAATGGTTCGCCATTTTCGGTGCGTGTCGAATTCATGTTGGCGAGATTGTTGGCGATGATCTCAAGCCGGCGCCATTCGACGTCGAGGCCGGAGAGGCTGATTTTGAGCGCGTCCATCTTCTGGTCTTCCCCTACCTTTTAATGTCCCTGTTATCGTCCTTGTTTGCAGGCCCTGTTTACCGGCCTTGAGAGACGACGGCGCGCTCGAGCGCCATTTGCCGGCTGAGCACATCGAGCAAAGCGCGATAGCGCATCGCCGTTTGCGAAGCCTCGGCGAGTTCGAGATCAAGCCGCAGACCCTCAGCGCCCGCTTCGGTCGTGTCGCCCGGCGCGCCGCTTAACGCCGTATGCGCAATGCTTTGAATTTGAGGCTCGACGTCCTCAATTGCGGCGACGCCATTGGCTGCTGCTGCGCGCAAACTCTCTTCGAAGGTTACGCGCACGGGCGCGTACCCCGGCGAATTCGCATTCGCGATATTTTGACTAGTATAGAGATGACGCTGATAGAGCCCCTCAAGGGCTTTGTGGATCAGAGCCGTGGCGATGATGTCCATGAGGGCCGCCTCTATTGCACGATTATGTCGGCGTGCAGCGCGCCGGCGGAATGAATTGCCTGCAGGATCGAGATGATGCGACGCGTGTCGACATTGGCGTTTGAAAGACCACGCGCGAGATCCGCGACGGTCGTGTTGGGGAAGCGCGCCACAACGTCGTCTGCGCCTTGCTCCACGGTGATGTCGGTATTGGTGATCACCAAGCTTCTGACGTCGTTGGCGAAGCCTGAGATGAAAGCGGGCTGCGATGCGGTGTTTTCAGCGGTCACCGTTACTTTGAGGTCGCCTTGAGAAACGACGACGCTTGAGATCGTCACATCGCCGCCCGCGACGATGGTCCCGGTGCGTTCATTGATAACGACGCGCGGCGTCATATCCGGCTCGACGGTGAGATTTTCGAGCGTTGCAAGAAAGGACGTGACGCGGTTGGGCGCGCCAGCATATCGGATCCGCACATTGTCGGCGCTTTCCGCGATGGCGATCTCTTGCCCAAAATGGCGATTGATGCTGGCCGCGATCCGATCGGCTGTCGTGAAATCAGGTTGATTGAGCAAAAAACCGATCGTTCCATCTGGACCAACGAGTGTGGCGTTGACGGGCGCTTCGACCGTCGCGCCATGTTCAAGGCGCGCCGTTGTCGGATAATTGCGCTGACGCAGGTTGAGTTGGCTTTCGAAACTGTCACCTCCAGCAATAAGAGACCCTTGCGCAAGCGCGTAGGGACGCTGGTCTGGTCCTAAAAGCGGCGTCATCAGCAAAGTGCCGCCGGCAAGGCTGCGTGCGTCTCCAGCCGAGGAGACAGTCGCCGAAATGCGATCGCCGACATTCGCCGACGGCGGAAGCGTCGCGACAATCATGACGACAGCTACATTGCGTCCGCTAATATCGTCTTCGCTCACCGCGGCGCCGAGGCGGGAATAGACATTTCGCAAGGATTGCCGCGTGACGGCGCTTCTGGAGCTGTCGCCTGAGCCAGCGAGGCCGACAACGATGCCGTAGCCGACGAGCGCGTTGTCGCGCCAGCCGTCAAAACGGCCAAGCCCCTTGAGGGGCGCTTGCTGCGCGTCAGCGAGCGGGCAGAGCAGCGCCAGCAAAGAAGCAATGGCGAACGCGGCTATCGAACGGAAGAACGATCTTGGCGCGCTCATCCGCCAAGTCCCAAGAGGCCGAACAAATATTGAATGAGGCCGGGCCGCGCATTGCGCGACACGAAGCCCTCGCCGTCATAATTGATTTCCGCGTCGGCGATGCGGGTGGACAAGACCTGATTGTCGCGCGTGATATCGACGGGACGCACTCGGCCGCGCACATGGATCGTCGTTTCTTCGCCATTGACGAACATATTTTGCTGGCCAGAGATGCGGAAATCGCCATTGGCGAGCTTTTCAGTAATCGACACGCTGATCTGCGTGATGAAGCTCTCACTGCGCCGTATTTCGCCGCGCCCGCGATAATCGCCGGAGAGTGCGAGAGATCCAGATTCCGTGTTGGAGCCGCCGCTGAGGCTCCCTTCAAGCGTTCGCTCTTTGCCGCCGGCGTTTTGCGCCGCATTGCGTGCTTCTGCGGTCTGATAGACGACCACAGTCAAAATATCGCCGACATTGCTGGCGCGCTGATCTGAGGCAAGGCTCGCGAAGCTGGAATCGCGAAACAAACTATCCGCGAACGCTCCGGACGAAGACATCCACGCCAACGCCGTCAGCGCGCCAAACATCATCCATGCGCGTCTCA
>JBEVOS010000262.1:0-5501 GCA_040507435.1 Caulobacterales bacterium
GGTATGGCGCGCTTATTCTCGTCTGCGAGTTGTTTGAGCACCGCAACCACGCCGGCTTTTTGCGCGTCGGTTTCAGGTGATGCGATGTCGCGTACGTGGATTAGGAGATCAGCCTCCATCACAGCTTCGAGCGTGGCGCGGAACGCCGCGATGAGTTCAGTCGGCAGATCCGTGATAAAGCCCACCGTGTCGGACGCCACAAATTGCCGGCCGCCTGGAATTTTTACCAGCCGCGCAGTGGGATCGAGCGTCGCGAACACCATGTCCTTCGCGAGCACGCTTGCTTGCGTAAGGCGATTGAAGAGGCTGGATTTGCCCGCGTTCGTATAGCCGACGAGAACGACAGCCGGCAGACCAGCACGCGACCGGGCACGGCGTTGTAAGCCACGCGTCCGGCGAACTTCTTCCAGCTCTTTCTTCAGTCTCACGATGCGATCGGCGATTTGCCGGCGATCGAGTTCGATCTGGGTTTCGCCTGGACCGCCGGTTTTACCCAAGCCGCCGCGCTGCCGCTCCAAGTGTGTCCATGTGCGCACGAGGCGCGAGCGCTCGTAGCCGAGTCGGGCCAGTTCCACCTGCAAGCGACCTTCGCGCGTTTGCGCGCGCCGCCCGAAGATTTCGAGGATCAATCCCGTGCGATCAACGACCTTCGCATCGAGCGCGCGTTCAAGGTTGCGCTGCTGCACGGGGCTGAGCGCCGTATCTACGATCACGACGCCTGCGCCGAGGTCTTGAACCAGATCATGCAGCGACTGCACCCGCCCGGATCCGAAATACGTTCCCGGTTCAAGCTGTCTCAGCGTAACGATTTCGGCATGCGCAACGCTGAGATCTAACGCGACCGCTAGACCGCATGCTTCGTCGAGACGCAATGCGTTGTCGCGATCTTCGCTTGCTCCGCCCATACGAGGGCGCAACACAATCGCGCGATTTGGATCAATTTCTATTGGCGGGACGCCGGCCTCTTGAGCGTCAGGCGTCTGCTTCTTCCATTGCTTTGTCGATTTCATATAGCTGCACCGGTGCGCCCGGCATGATCGTCGAAATCGCGTGCTTGTAGACGAGTTGGGCTTGGCCATCGCGCCGCAAAAGGACGCAGAAGTTATCGAACCAAGTCACCACGCCCTGAAGTTTCACGCCATTTACGAGGAAAATGGTCAGGGGAGTTCTGGCTTTACGGACGGCATTCAGGAACGTGTCCTGCAAGTTTTGCTTCTTATCCATGGCACAGCCATTTCTGTTCTTTTTGCTTCGCGCCAACCGCGAAGATGGGCGCTCTTGTAGCGCCTGCAACAGCTTCCGGGCAACCCGTAAGCAGTAATCTCGGGCTGGGTTCTACGCGGCGCCGTAATAAGCGTCACGCAGTAACTTGGCGACTGGGCCCGGCGTCCCGCCGCCTATTTCCCGGCCATCTATACGAACAATTGGAATTGCCACATTTGACGCCGAGGTCAGGAACGCTTCGCGCGCCGTAAGCGCGTCTTCCTTCGTAAAAGATCGCTCTTCAATACGAATTTGATGCTGCTCGGCAAGTGTTGTCAGCGCAGCTCGCGTTACGCCATGCAGAATTGCGTTCGAGAGCGGCGCAGTCCTCAGAACGCCATTCTCGTCGACTATCCAGGCGTTAGACGAGCTTCCTTCGGTAACGAGGCCTTCGTCGGTAACGAACCAAGCCTCCACGGCCCCCGCTTCGCGGGCAGCTTGTTTGGCGAGTACGTTTGGCAAGAGGTTGATTGTCTTTATATCGCGGCGCGCCCAGCGGATTTCCGGCGTCGTTATGATGCTGACGCCATTGCGCGCCTTCTCCTCGGCAAACGCTGGATCAACCTGCTTTGCCGTGACAACAACGATTGGCCGCCTCTGCGGAGAAGGAAACGCATGATCACGCGGCGCAACGCCGCGAGTGATCTGTAGATAGAGATAGCCTTCGCTGACTCGGTTGCGCCGTTGCACCTCTTTCAGAATGATCATCAGCGCTGCGGTGGTCATTGGCATTGCGATGCGCAACTCTCTTAATGAGCGTTGCAAACGCGCAACATGCCCCTCCGCATCCATGAGCGCGCCACGATAAACGCCCCACACCTCATAGATTCCGTCGCCAAATTGATAGCCGCGATCTTCAACATCAATAAGCGGCTCGGAAAGAGGCCGGTAGCTTCCGTTCACATAGGCGATGCGGCTCATTCGCCTTCGCCATTCCGGCCTGGAGCATCGACTCCGAGCGACTTGAGCTTTCTGTGCAGCGCGGATCGCTCCATCCCGATGAACGCAGCCGTACGTGAGATGTTGCCCCCAAAGCGCGTGATCTGAACGTTGAGATATTCACGCTCAAATCGTTCGCGCGCATCGCGTAAAGGCATGCCTATCACTTCTTGGAGCCCATCATGCTTCGAAAATCCGGCGGACGGCCATGCCTCTGGAGGAAGAGCGTCTACAGTGACTGGCTGGCCTGGATCTCCGCCTGCGAGAATGAGAATACGCTCAATCACATTGCGAAGCTGCCGAACATTGCCTGGCCAATCAGCCGATTGAAGCGCTGCCATCGCATCGTCGCCAATTTCACGCATGCCGAGGCCAGACATTCCAGCGAGTCTCGCAACGAAATAGCCGGCAAGCTCGGGTATGTCTTCGCGGCGCTCAGCTAAGCTTGGCGCGCGTAGGGGAACGACATTCAGGCGATGAAAGAGATCTTCGCGGAACCGGCTCTGATCAATGTCTGTACGCAAGTCGCGAGATGTGGACGACACGACCCGTACATTTACCTGCACGTCCGCTGAACCATTGAGGCGCCTAAACCGCTGATCGATGAGAACACGCAAAATTTTTGACTGTGTCTCAAGCGGCATATCGCCGACTTCATCTAGGAAAAGCGTACCGGTGTGCGCTTGCTCGAAGACGCCAATCTTACGCGGACGCCCGTCGACGCCTTCCTCGCCAAAGATTTCCTGCTCCATACGTTCCGGCGCGATGGATGCGGCATTGATCGCGACGAATGGTCCGGCGCTACGTGGTGAGCGTTCGTGCAGCAATCGTGCGACCAGCTCTTTTCCCGAGCCAGCTGGGCCGGCGATTAGAACACGCGAATTAGTAATTGCAACGCGATCAATCGCTCCGCGCAATTGCTGCATGACAGCCGAGGAGCCTATGAGATCGTCTCCGGCATATCCGCGTTGTTTGAGAGCTGCGTTCTCGCGCTTCAATCGTGCAGTCTCGAGCGCTCTCTGAACGACAACGAGGAGGCGGTCAGCCGTGAACGGCTTTTCGATAAAGTCGTATGCGCCTTTGCGGATCGCGGCGACGGCGGTCTCGATCGTGCCATGGCCCGAGATGACGATAACAGGAAGATCCGCATCGATCTCTTTGAAGAGCGAAAGCAGCTCAAGACCATCGAGCCGGCTACCTTGCAGCCAAATGTCGAGCACAACGAGAGACGGGCTCCTACGCCGAATAGCGTCGAGCGCTTCATCTCCGTCGCGCGCGACGCGCACAACATGGCCTTCGTCTTCGAGAATACCTGAAATCAGCTCTCGGATATCTGCTTCATCATCGACGACAAGAATGTCAGACGCCATTTACGGCTCCTTCGCCGGCATCGGCGGGCGCGTCGGCGCTTGCCTCCCACCGTTTTGGCAAAACAAAACGAACAACCGCCCCGTGTCCGGGCGATGGCGCGTCATCAAGTTCAATGAGGCCGCCATGATCCTCGATGATCCGGGCGACAATCGCGAGTCCAAGGCCTGAGCCTTTCACACGCGTTGTCACGTAAGGCTCGATCAGCCGATGGCGTTCGTGTGCAGGGAATCCGAGGCCATTGTCCGAAACTTCGAATTGCACGCCGTAATCCAGATCGCGCACGCGCAACGTGACGCGCCCTTCTTTTGGCTCGCCGTCTCGCGCACGGCGTCCTTGAATACTTTCAGCAGCGTTCTTCAACAAGTTCAGCAATCCCTGACCGATCAGCCTTTCATCGCAAATGAGCCCAATCGGTTGATCGACGCCCTCTGCGTCAAACACAATATCGGGATACACAAGGCGCTGCGAAAACACGGATGAGCGCGCCAGCTCGCTCATGTCTGCAAACGCCATTCGCGGCGCTGGCATCCGCGCGAAACTCGAAAACTCATCAACCATGCGGCCAATGTCTGAGACTTGGCGTAAAATGGTGTCGGTGCAGCGCCGGAAGATTTCGGGATCGGATGTGATTTCGGAAGCGTATTTACGTTGCAAACGCTCGGCGGACAATTGAATGGGCGTAAGCGGATTCTTGATTTCATGTGCGATTCGTCGTGCGACATCCTTCCAAGCTTCCTGGCGCTGCGCCGTAATCAACTTCGTCATGTCGTCGAAGGTCAAAACGAAACCGCCGGTCTCGGGATCGGGACTCATGCGGACGGAAAGATTTGCCGAGAAATTCTCGCGTACGAGATCAATACGTTGTGGCGGCGTTTCTTGCTGCGGTGTTGCTGAATTCAGCAGCACCGCGAATTCTGGCGCAACATCGATAAGACGCCGTCCCCCGAGAGGCTCCTCTTCCATCCCAAGAAGATGCGCGGCTGATTTATTCGCCGCACTGATACGCCCATCGCGGTCAAGTCCGATAACGCCTGCGCTTACGCCTGCGAGCACGGCTTGAATGAAACTTGAGCGACTCTCCGCATCTTCTTGGGCAGCGACAAGTTCGCGGCGCTGCGCAGAAAGCGTGCCGGTCATCTGATTGAAGGTCTGTGCGAGTTCGCCAACCTCATCCGCGCGCGTACTGCCTTCAACGCGCACGTTAAAGTCGCCCGAAGATACGCGACGCGCCGCATCTACCAGACGACCAATTGGTTCGGAAATTCGTGTTGCGTTTGCGAGCCCGAGCCAGACCGCGCCGAGAAGCACAAGCGCTGCCGTTGCAGAATAGGCCAACGCAAAAAGCGTCTGTAGGCGAGCTCGCTGCTGTTCGGCTTCCCTATAGGCTACAACCGCTGTCTCGAACGCCCGCAAGCGCGATATCATTCCTGTTTCGAGATCGCGCGTGACAAAGAGATAAGCATTCTCGTATGCGCTGAGCTTGTAGAGGCCGCGGACGCGGTTTGCGTTCTCATCAAAACGGATCGCAACATCGCCGCGTTCGGCGTCCTGAAAGGCGCGTTCGGAAGGAATACGAAACGCCGACGCACCGCTTTCTTCAGCGCGTGCGAGCACGGCTCCGCGGCGGTCTATTACAAAAGCTGATGTAAGCAGCCGGCGCTCCGCCTGACTTGCGAGAAAGCGACCATAACGCGGCGCGTCTGACGTTAGCGCGCCGCGCGCCGCGTTCAGATCGGCGCCCATTGCGAGCATTTCGCCGCTCAGATTTTCGGTGGCGATGTCAACGTAGGTGCGGCCTATTGCGGCGGCATTATCAATTGCGGTCTCGACGCGGCTTGAGAACCATTGTTCGACGCCCTGAGTGAGCAGGAGCCCTAAAAAGACCGCTGTCGTAACTGCGGGGACAACAGCCGCTAGGCTAAATAACG
>JBEVOS010000270.1:0-4453 GCA_040507435.1 Caulobacterales bacterium
CGGTCTATGTTGCATTTCGCAATCGCGCTTGGCCGCGCAACGAACCTGTGCTGCGCGATCTTTTGCAGCGCCGCTATCAGCTGGCGCAAACGCTGGGTTATCAAAACTACGCCGTGATGATCACGGAAGACAAAATGATCGGAAGCCCGGCGCGCGCGTCAGCCTTTATCGATCAACTGTCGAATTTGGCGCGCCCAGCAGCGCAGCGCGACTATGGCGTGCTTCTGAACCGCTTGCAGGAAATCAATCGGCGCGCGCGCGCCGTGCCCGCTTGGGATACGAGCTATCTGACGCAATTGGTGCAAACCGAAGACTACGCGCTCAATCCCCAAGAGGTGCGCCAATACTTCGCTTACAACAATGTGCGGGACGGCATTCTCCAACTGACGGAGGATCTATTCCGCGTCGATATCCGGCCGTGGCGCGACGCGCCCAAATGGGATCCTTCCGTCGAAGCGTATGAATTGTATGACGGCGGGCGGCTCATCGGCCGCTTCTATCTCGACATGCATCCGCGTGACGGAAAATACTCGCACGCCGCGCAATTCACGATCCGCAACGGCATCCAAGGCCGCGCCGTGCCTGTTGCAGCGTTAATCTGCAATTTCCCAACAGGCGGCCACGACACCGGCCTTATGGAGCATTCCGACGTGGAGACTTTCCTCCACGAATTCGGCCACCTCCTGCATAACGTGTTCTCTGGCCGCGTCCCCTACGCCGCCGCGAACATGGGCGAAATCGAATGGGATTTCATCGAAGCGCCATCGCAGCTGCTCGAAGAATGGGTCTGGGACTATGAAACGCTTCGCCGTTTCGCCGTAAACGCGCAGGGCCAACCGATCCCGCAAGATCTCGTCGCCCGTATGAACCGTGCGCGCTTCTTCGGCGAGGGCGTGGGCGTAATGACGCAGCTTGGCTACGCCAACGTGTCGCTAGGATTTTACAACCGCAACCCATCCGGCATGGATTTGAACACCGCCTACACGACTGGCTTCGAACGATACGCCGTCGTCGATGTTGCGCCTGGCACACACATGTACGCGAGCTTTGGCCATTTGGACGGCTATTCGGCCATCTACTATACCTACCAGTGGTCGCGGGCGATCGCCTTCGACCTCTTCACCGCCTTTGAGACGTCTGGTTTGCGCGATGCCGCGACAGCGCAACGTTATCGGGAAACCGTGCTCGCGCCAGGCGGATCAGCCCCCGCCAATACGCTGATAACGCGTTTTCTTGGCCGGCCATCCAACGTCGACGCGTATGCGCGACGGTTAAGGGAATAAGACGCGCATAATTCTTGTAGACGCGCCCCCTCGCCGTTCGGCAAAATGCGGGCGCATGGTCCAAAAGTTCAGCCAATGGCGCGAAGCGATCAAAAGCCCGTTCGCGCCGCTGGCGTTCGGGCTCGGCCTCCTTTTTCTTTTACTCGCCATCACGATTTTTTTTGCGAACGAACGCAGCGTTCAAAACGCCCACGTTCGCGAAACTTTGGCGTCTCGCGCGGAACTTTGGGAGGTTTACGCCTCCCTCCGCTCCATGGAAGCGGGGCAGCGCGGCTACCTGCTGACAGGCCGAAATTCCTACCTTGACGCCTATCACCAAGGCGCAAACCGCATCCCGAACAATCTCCGCGCCTTCGAAAATCTATCAACGCGCACGCCGGAACAAATCGAGCGCCTCAACGAGTTACGCAGCGTTATCGCCGACAAAAATAGCGAACTGCTACGCACCATAGACCTAAGGCGTCAGGGCCGCCGCGCGGAGGCGATCCGGATCTTAGAAACCGACGTCGGCATCGATTTGATGCAGCGGGCGAGCGATCTGATCCGCGCACTACTCGCCGGGGAAGAACGCGCGCTGGATGCGCGCCTCGACTCGGTCCGCAACGCCAACGCGATTTTTCAAGGCGCAACGCTTGCGACGGTGATCGCCGTGATCGCACTCGTATGGCTCTCCTACCGCGCAGCCAAATCGACCCATGCAGATCTGCTCACCTCACGGGACGCCGCCCAGACCGCATACGCAGGGCTGGTCAAAGAATCTGCGCAGCGCCAATCGGCGGAAGACCAAGTGCGTCAGATGCAGAAGATGGAAGCGATTGGCCAGCTCACCGGCGGGATCGCACATGATTTTAACAACATGCTCGCCGTGATCACATCATCGCTCACGCTGATGAAACGGCGCCTTGAGCGGAACGATCAAAACATCGGGCAATTCGTCGATTCCGCTCTCGACGCAGCGCAGCGGGCCGCAACGCTCACCAGCCGCCTTCTTGCGTTCGCGCGTCAACAGCCGCTTGAGCCGCGCGTCGTCGATATCAACAAGCTCGTCAGCAACATGTCAGAGTTGCTCCTGCGCACGCTTGGAGAAACCATCTCGACGGAAACCGTTCTAGCCGGCGGTCTTTGGAAAACACACGCAGACGCCGGGCAGCTCGAAAACGCCATCATCAATCTATGCGTCAATGCACGCGACGCCATGCCGGAAGGCGGCAAGCTCACGATTGAAACGGCAAACTCGCATTTGGACGATAGCTACGCGGCGCGGCACGCCGAAGTCCCGCCCGGCCAATACGTGCTAATTTGCATCTCCGATACGGGCATGGGCATGCAGCCTGACATCGCCGCGCGCGCAGTCGATCCCTTTTTCACCACCAAGCCAACGGGGCGCGGCACAGGGCTCGGCCTCAGCCAAGTCTACGGCTACGTCAAACAAAGCGGCGGCCACGTAAAAATCTACTCTGAGCTTGGCCAAGGAACGACGGTGAAAATCTATTTGCCGCGCGCGCACGCAGCCGTCGAAGAAGAGAACCCAACGCCGGCTGAGACACGTCGTGGAGAGCCAACTGAACTCATACTTGTTGTCGAGGACGATGATCGCGTCAGGCAAACGAGCGTCGCAACCTTACGCGAGCTTGGCTACACCGTGATACACGCCGCGAACGGTCCTGAAGCGCTGGAGAAGCTCGATGCGCATCCCGGAGTCGCCTTGCTGTTCACCGATGTCGTCATGCCGGCCATGAGCGGACGTGTGCTCGCAAACGAAGCGAAGAAGCGCAATGGCGCGCTGAAAGTGCTTTATACGACGGGCTATACGCAGAACGCGGTCGTACATAACGGCGTTCTCGATCGTGACGCCCAGTTGATCATGAAACCGTTCACCCTGGATCAGCTCGCAGCGAAAGTGCGCGACGTTCTCGACGCTTAGCCGCGTACGCGCTCGACCTCGCGGACCGCTTTGCTTGTGCGCATCGCGGCAAGAATATTTGTGAGATGCCGCGCATCTGCGACTTCGACATCGAAGATCATGTCAAAGAAATCTTCGGTGCGTTTGGCCATGCGGACATTGAGGATATCGCCCTCGTTCTCCGCGATGATTTGGCAGAGCTGCGCCAGCACGCCGCGTGCATTCTCGACCGTCGCATGAAGCCGCGCCACGGCGAGTGAACGATCGAGCGCCGCCGTCGTCCACGCAAGATCAATCCAGCCTTCATCCGCGTCTTCGAGTTTATCGAGCGTCTCGCAATCGATCGTATGGACGATAACGCCGCGGCCACGCTCAATCACACCGACGATGCGATCGCCAGGAATGGGTGAACAGCATTCCGCGAAGTGCAGCGAAACGCCCGCCTGCAATCCCCCGCCCTTCACATAAAGCCGCGCTTTGTCAGCCTCCATAGGACGCCGCTGTTCATCCTTTTTTACCCGCTCGGCAAGTTGCGGAAACGCCGCTGCCGCCACTGCGCTCGCTTTCAGCGTGCCTTCAGCGACGGAAACAAAAATGTCCTCGTCGTCTTCCTTACCAAGCCGCGCCGCAGCCTCTTCGAGCGACGTATCATTGAGGTCATGCCCATAACGATGCAGCGCGTGCGCAACCAGATCGCGCCCCATGCGATAAAACTCTTCACGCCGCACGATACGCTCAAGACGGCGCTGATGTGACTTCGCACGGCCGGTTTTTGTGATGTTTTCCCAGCCGGGCACTGGGGCGGCGCGATCCGATCGCACGATCTCAACCACATCGCCATTGTTCAAAACGGTACGAAGCGGCTGCTCTTCTCCATTCACGATCGCGCCGACGCACGTGTCGCCCACATCGCTGTGAACCGCGTAAGCGAAATCGAGCGGCGTCGCCCCAAGCGGTAAATCGATCAGCGCGCCCTTCGGTGTGAACGCAAAAACATGATCATGATACATGTCGAGCTTCACGAGCTCGAGAAACTCCTCAGCATCGCCGCCATGCTCAGCGATCGCGAGCAGACTTTGCGTCAGCTCGCGCGGATCGAGCCCGTGCGAGATCGACCGCTCTTCATCATAGCCGTATGACTCGTTTTTATAGCGCCAATGCGCCGCCACGCCGAGTTCAGCGAGCCGATCCATCTCATCGGTGCGTATCTGAATCTCAACACGCACATTACCTGGCCCGATCACCGTCGTATGAATCGAGCGATAGC
>JBEVOS010000271.1:0-5465 GCA_040507435.1 Caulobacterales bacterium
CTCAGCGTCATAGAACGCCTTGGCCTTCTTCATATCGGTAACGCCCACAGAGATATGATCGATGGCCATGCTGACGCCTCCACGCCGGTTGATGACGCTAATATGGGCGGTCATCCGTGCGGCGGAAAGGATACCGCAAACGCTCGCTTGAATTCTTCGGCCACATGCGCGAGCGTTCGCGCTGCGGAAGATCACGGGGCAGGCGATGCGCGCTCTGGCGGTGGCGGCTTTATGTATGGCGTTCGCGCCGGTCGCGGACGCTATCACGACTGGCCGGATCGAGGATGATTCCGCCGGCCGCGTGACCACGACCGTCATGCTCAATGGCCAAGGGCCATACACCTTCATTCTGGATACGGGCGCGAACAGAACGGTGCTTGCGCCTGAGGTGGTTGAGCGCCTCGGGATCACGCCAACGGGACCGTCTGCGCCAATCACCGGCGTCACTGGCGCGCATTCTGCGCAGCAATTGCGTATCGCGTCGCTGGAGACGGACGCGTTCCGCCGTAGCGACGTTCCGGCGATCGTGCTTGGCGGCCACATGCTTGGCGATGCGGACGGCATGATCGGCGGCGACGGCTTTGCAAATCTGCGCATGTCGATCGATCTCGACCGGCGCGTATTCACGCTCGAAGAGGGCGGCGGCGCTGCGCCAAGCGGCTTCGTCAGCATCCCCGGTGAGTTGCGGCGCCAGCATCTTCTCGTTGTGGATGTCGTGATTGATGGCGTGCGCGCCAAAGCGCTTGTCGATACGGGTGCGGAATTCTCGCTTATCAATCGTGCGCTCGCAACGCGCTTACGCACGGTGCGCGCCGACGATGACGGCTATGCTGTGAGCGGCGCTGGCCCGCAAAGCGCTTTCTCGGAAGCATCCGAGGTCGCGCTGATCCGGCGCTTACGCTTGGGCTCTGCTCAAATGGGCGGCGTACGCGCCTTCCTTGCGGACTTGCCGGTGTTCCGCGACCTCTCCGGGCGCGAAGAGCCCGCAATCGTGATTGGCATGGATGTCTGGCGCCGAGCGAACGTCATTGCGATCGACTACGCCCGCGCGGAACTGCAGCTGCGCTACGAGTAAAGCGCCTAGGCGTTAAACCGGAAATGCATCACGTCGCCGTCACGCACGACGTACTCTTTGCCTTCCAGTCGCATTTTTCCGGCGTCTTTCGCTGCATTTTCGCCGCCGAGCGTCGCGAAATCATCGTAGGAAATCGTCTCGGCGCGAATGAAGCCTTTTTCGAAATCGCCGTGAATGACGCCGGCAGCTTGCGGTGCGGTCCAGCCTTTATGGATTGTCCACGCCCGCGCTTCTTTCGGTCCGACAGTGAAATAAGTCGCAAGGCCAAGCAGATCATAGCCAGCGTGAATGAGCTTGGTGAGCCCAGGTTCTTCGAGGCCCGCTGCCGCTAAATACTCTTCCTGTTCGCCTTCATCGAGCGCCGCGAGATCGGCCTCCATCTGCGCGCAGATCACGACGCACGCGGCGTTTTCAGCTTTTGCGCGCTCTTCCACGCGCGCAGAATATTGATTGCCCTTCGCCGCATCGCCTTCATCGACATTGCACACATAAAGCACGGGCAGAGCAGTCAAAAGTTGGAGCATTTCGAAAGCTTTTTCTTCTTCCGCTACCCGCTTGGTGAGCCGCGCGGGCTTGCCGTCTTCGAGCAAAACCTTCGCGCGCAGCACGAGTTCAAGTGTGAGTTTCGCTTCCTTGTCGCCGCCCTTGGCCTTCTTTTCCAAATTTGCGACTCGCTTTTCCAAACTTTCCAGATCGGCGAGCATCAATTCGGTTTCGACCGTCTCCAAATCCGCGATCGGATCGATACGTCCTTCAACATGGGTGATATCGTCATTCTCGAAGCAACGCAGGACATACGCGATGGCGTCACACTCGCGAATGTTTGCGAGAAACTGATTGCCGAGCCCTTCGCCCTTACTCGCGCCGCGCACAAGGCCCGCGATATCGACGAAATTCATCCGCGCGGGAATGATCTCCTTCGATTTTGCAATATCCGCGAGTTTCTTCAAGCGCGGCTCGGGCACCGCGACTTCACCGACATTCGGCTCGATCGTGCAGAACGGATAATTCGCCGCCTGCGCAGCGGCCGTGCGCGTCAACGCGTTGAAAAGCGTCGATTTGCCGACATTTGGCAAACCCACGATGCCGCATTTAAAACCCATGCTAGTCCTCTGACCCGTTCTCTTCGCTGCCGGCGCCTTTGCGCGGATCGGCCTTGGGAGCCGGCGCAAGACGCATCACTTCGCCCTGATATTTTTCGTCATCGCCCATGGCCATAAGCCCCGCTGCGCGCGTCGCCGCTTCGAGCAACGCGTTCAGCCACTTCTCCTCCGCCTTCGCGAAATCACTGAGCACATAGCCGTGCACCAATTCCTTGTGCCCAGGATGGCCAACGCCCATGCGTGCGCGCCGGAAGTCAGCGCCCACAGGCGAGGCGATGATCGAGCGGATGCCGTTATGCCCAGCAGCGCCGCCGCCGCGCTTCATACGGAAGCGCCCCGGCGCCAAATCGATCTCATCGTAGAACACGACCACGCGATTGCCGTCGATCTTGAAGAATTGCGCCGCTTCGCCCACGGCGCGGCCGCTTTCGTTCATATAGGTCTGCGGCTTCAGCAAGAGCGCCTTTACGCCGGCGATTGCGCCTTCGGCGGTTTCGCCCTGAAAGCGCTTGCGCCATGGCGAGAAATTATGCGCACGCGCGAGGGCATCGACGGCCATGAAGCCGATGTTGTGCCTGTTATGCGCGTATTTGGCGCCAGGATTGCCGAGGCCAACGATCAGAAGCATGGGCTATCCTAACCCCACGCTTGATGGCGGGGAATAAATTAGCCCGCTGCTAATCAATCGGCTTTCTTGTCGCCTGCGGCGGGGGCGGGCGCAGCTGCGGGCTCTGCCTCTTCTACAACGCGGCCGCCGAGCGTCGCGATCGTCAAATCTTCCTTCGACGTGGGCGTGGCGCCCTTCGGCAATTGAAGGTTGGAGACGTGGATCACCGCGCCGATGTCGAGGCCTGTCAGATCGACGACGATCTCTTCAGGAATATTTCCGGCAGGAACGTGGAGCTTCAGCGTATGCGCCACGATGTTGAGCGCGCCGCCGCGCTTCAGGCCTGGCGAGGCTTCTTGGTTCTTGAAGTGAACGGGCACTTCAACGTCGATGATCGAAGTTTCTTCAACGCGATAGAGATCGATATGCACCGGCAATTCCGAAACAGGATGCCACTGGATCGCTTTCGGGATCGCGCGTTGCTTCTTACCTTGCAGATCGAGCTCAACGAGATGCGAGACGAACTTGCCCGAGCGGAGCGCGCGCATCACTTCGTCTTTCTTGAGCGAGATCGCGGCTGGCCCTTGCGCGCCGCCATAGATCACGGCGGGGAGAAGATCGGCCTTGCGCACGGCGCGGGACGCGCCGGTGCCGAGCTGTTCGCGCTTCTCGACGGTCAAAACAATACCGGCCACGTTCGGCCCTTTCGCGGATGGGGTATAAAAACGAAGCGGGGCTCTTAGCGGAGAACCACTCCTAGGGCAAGGCGGCGGCCTGGACGCGCGCCTGTGGCGGCCCGGCCCGGTCGATCGTCCCTCGAACCGCATCCAGGAGCGGGGAGACACAGCAGGCGTTGAGGAAATGGTCCCCGCCGGGGATCGGGACATACTGTGCGTGATAAGTCTCTGCGAAGCCCTCTGCCGAGGCCGCCGGTACGAACGTATCCGCATCCCCGTGCACGAACGTTACCGGCACGTGGAGGCTTTCCAGCGCCGCCCAGGCGCGGGGGAGCTGCGGTTCCTGGCCGGCGATCTCAGAGACCGCGTTTTTGAGGTCGTGCGGCAAGAGCGGCCGCACAATTCGGCCGGCGCCGAAAAGCCGGTTTGCAGTCGGCCCTCGAATGCCGAAATAGGAAGAGGCGAGGATCAGTGCATCGACCTTATCTGGGTGCTCCGCCGCCATGATCGCGGCGATTGGCGCACCAAAACTTTGCCCAAGCAGTGCGACCCGCACGCCAGGCGGCGCATCGAGCATCGGCGCCATCGCCGCTGCTTGCTTTTCAATGTCAGGCACAGCCTCCGCAGGCTCGCTAGCGGAAAAGCCTGGCCGGTCGATCACGATCATTTCCCAAGTGTCTGGCAGAGCAGCGATCGTCGGCGCCCAATAACGCGACCAGGATGGCGTGCCAGAGATCACCACGATCCGCCATTCGATGTGTTCGCGCGGACCAGATCGCAAACTCGAAAGACGCCAGCCCTCAGGCACGCCAGCCGTGAAATCGACGCGCTGCATCACGCCAGGCCCGTAATCTTCGGGCGTCGGAAAACGCTCGCCGTCCGATGGCGCGGCGGCGCATGCGGCAAGCGCGAGAACGGCGAAAAACGCTAGGATCGGCGCAAGGCGCATAGATGCAACGTAATCCGTTTGCGCGCGCGCGTCAGCAGCCCGTCCCAAAATGGAACTTAACGTCATCTTAAATGGGCCTGCGTCATAAAGCGCAAAAGAAATGGTATCGGATCATGTCGTCCATCGTCACATCCAGCCTGCGGCGCGCTCACGATCATTTTGAGCCGGAGGCAGCGCTCGATCCAGCAGAGCAGCGCAAGCTGCGCGGCTATCTAGAGCAAATCGACTTTGCAGCTTTTGCGGCAAATCGCGAAACGCTGCGCGGTCAATTTGCGCACGTCTCGCTCGAAACATTTGAACGCCTTGCCGTCGCTGCAGCGCACGCGCGCGGTGAATGGGTTTCTGCTGCGATTGCCGTCTCCGAGACAAAGCAAACACCGAACGTTGAGCAAGTCGCGCAACTCGCACATGCGCGTCAGGCGTTCGAAGAACTTGCCGATGCATATGAAGCGCTACGGCGCTTGGTTGAACGCGGTTATGCGAGCTTGTCATCGAAGAGCGCGCAGCAAACACGCTGAACGAGTCCCCATCTAATCGAACGTTTACTTCAGCGTCTAAAAAACTTCTCACAAATAAGTGTATCGGCAGTCCCTCAACGCGTACGTACAGCGCGTGAACAAAACACGCGTGATCGCCACGAAACGTAACGCGATGGGGACGGAAACGTGATGTCGAATGTAATGGACGGTCAAAAGCGGCCGGTTGTGGGCTGGCCGACGATGATCGCCTATGGCGCTGGCGCGATGTCGCAATCAATCAAGACGCGCGCGATCTCGGTTTTTCTCCTTCTCTATTATAGCCAAGTTATCGGTCTAGAGCCGGCGCTTGTTTCCAGCCTCATATTCCTCGCCGTATTGCTGGACGCCGTGATTGACCCGAGCATAGGGCAATGGTCGGATAATTTTCGATCGCGTTGGGGGCGGCGTCACCCCTTCATGTATGCGGCGGCACTGCCGGTTCCGATACTTTTCTTTTTGCTTTGGAATCCCCCAACGGACTGGGATCACGGCGCGATCGCAATCTATATGATTGCGATCCTGATTGCGTTGCGTGT
>JBEVOS010000276.1:0-9007 GCA_040507435.1 Caulobacterales bacterium
CCCGGCTGATCAGACCGGGGCCGCTTGAGTTCGCTAATTCGGCTTCGTCATCGCCGCAACCTCTGCGGCGAAATCGTCGGCCTTTTTCTCAACACCCTCACCCACCGCAAAGCGGACAAAGGCTTTAATGGAAACAGGCGCGCCAGCTGCCTTGGAGGCATCCTTCACGGCTGCCTCAACCGTCTGCTTTCCGTCGGGGGCGTGAACGAAAACCTGCTTGAGAAGAACACTCTCCTCAAAGAACTTCCGCAGGCGCCCTTCCAGCATCTTCTCGATCACGCTGTCCGGCTTACCCTCAGCCTTCGGGTCCTGCCGGACCTGCTCGATGAGGATAGCCTTTTCGCGCTCGACACGATCAGCTGGAATTTCGCCTTCGCTAAGTGCAAGTGGGCTCGTGGCGGCGATGTGCATCGCAACCTTTTTGCCAATGTCCTCAAGCGCCGCCTTCGATCCAGTCGACTCAACGGCGACCAGAACGCCAATCCGGCCCATGCCGTCCTTCACAGCATTATGGATGTAGGACACCACAACGCCGTCATTGACCGTCAAAACCGCAGACCGGCGCAGCGTGATATTTTCGCCGATCGTCGCAATAAGCCGCGTGATGAGGTCCGAAACGGAGCCGTCTCCGTCTGGTGACTTAGCCGCCAGCAGTGCGTCGTGATCCTTCGCGTCGAGCGCCAGCTTGGCGATTCCTGAGGCGGCCACCTGAAATTGCTCATTGCGCGCGACGAAATCCGTCTCCGAATTGAGCTCGATAACCGCGCCTTTCTTGCCGTCAAGCGCCGACGCGACGACGCCTTCAGCCGCTGCCCGGTCAGCTTTCTTCGCTGCCTTGGACAAGCCCTTCGCACGCAACCAATCGATCGCGGCTTCGATATCCCCGCTCGTTTCGGTCAGCGCTTTTTTGCAGTCCATCATGCCTGCGCCGGTCTTTTCGCGCAGGTCTTTGACCAGCGCTGCGCTCACGTCCGCCATGGCCGTGCTCCTTCGTTCTGTAGTGCGCTCAATGAAATTAATTCGGCAATTCGCTCTCGGCTTGCGGCGGCAGAGCAGGCTCAACCGGCGGCGCCGATGATGCGCCGATGTCCACGCCTGCACGTCCCTGGCCGTCCGCAAGTCCGTCAAGAACGGCGTCAGCGATCAAATCGCAATAGAGCTGGATTGCACGCGCCGCGTCGTCGTTGCCTGGGATGGGGAACGTCACATCATCCGGATCGCAATTGGAATCGACAATTGCAACGACCGGAATGCCGAGCTTCTTGGCTTCCTGAATCGCGATGGCTTCCTTGTTCGTGTCGATCACGAACATGAGGTCGGGGATGCCGCCCATCAACGCGATGCCGCCGAGGGAGCGATCAAGCTTGTCGCGCTCACGGGTCAGATTAAGAATTTCCTTTTTCGTCAAACCCGCAGGCGCATTCTCACCCACAAGGTTTTCCAGCTCTTTGAGACGCGCGATCGATTTCGACACCGTCTGCCAATTCGTCAGCGTGCCGCCGAGCCAACGTTGATTGATGAAATATTGCGCCGAACGCTTCGCCGCCGCTGCGATATGCTCGCTTGCTTGCCGCTTCGTACCGACAAAAAGAATCCGGCCGCCATTCGCCGCCACATCACGAACCTTCAGCAGTGCTTGGTGCAGAAGCGGCACCGTCTGAGACAGATCGATGATGTGGATGTTGGAGCGTGACCCGAACAGGAAGCGATCCATCTTCGGGTTCCAACGGTGGGTCTGATGACCAAAATGCGCGCCAGCTTCCAAGAGCTGACGCATGCTGAATTCAGGCAGCGCCATAAATTGTTCCTTTACCGGTTAGCCACCGCGGAAGTGACCTGGCTAAGCCAGGACCGGATGGAGGAAACAGCCCTTATCTGACCGTTCCGCCGCTCCCGCGTGCGAAATGCGGGCGGGATATAGGCGGCGGCGGCCCAAAGGGCAAGCTGTCCTGCACCTAGATCACCCGCTCAACGCCTCGCGCGGCCTTCATCGCCGCTCGCGCACTCGGCCCAGCAGGATACAACCCAGGCGGCCTCACCTCCACTTCTCTCCCATCCTTCAAGCGGAGCACGAGCCGCAACGGCCGCGTGTCGGCGCCAGCGGTGGGCGCAAGCGCCTTAAGCGTCTCCGCCAACGCATCGAGGGGCGCGCCCTCCCGGAGGATGATTTTTAGATCTGACGCTGCACGCGCCTCAGCGGCCTCAATGGGCTCGAACCCATCCCCCGCCAACCGCAACTCGCCATCCCGCCAGCGCGCCTTGGCGCGAAGAGCGACTGCTTTCCCCGCCACCAAGCGGTCACGCGCAAGCGCGATATGCTCCGGCATAATCATCACTTCGTACTCGCCAGATGGGTCGGAGAGCGCCGCGAAGCCTAATTGACCGCCAGACTGAGCAGGCCGGTACTTCACCGAACGCACGACGCCAGCCATTTGATAGACGCGCGGCTCGACCTCCCCCTCATCGAGAATATCGCTAAACGACATGATCTTTCCCGCCGGCTTTTCCGCGAAGAAATCTGACAGCGGATGGCCCGACAGATAGAAACCGACACTCTCCCGCTCATTGTCGAGCCGATCTTGCGCAGACCAAACAACCGCCTTCGGCAACGCTGGCCGCACGCTCGGCTCACTGGCTCCAAATAAACTTGCCTGGTTGCTCGCGCGATCTTCCGCGACGCGCTGAGCGTATGCCGCGAGCGTTTCACAAGCAGCGAACACGCGCGCGCGCTCCGGCTCGACAACGTCAAACGCGCCAGCCTTCGCAAGATTTTCGAGCTGCCGCCGATTGACGGTTTTTGCGTCAAGGCGCTCAGCGAAATCGAATAGGTCTTTGAACTTGCCGCCTCGCCCGCGAGCCGCAACAACGCTCTCCATGGCCGCCATGCCAACATTTCTCACAGCGCCAAGCGCATATCGAACGGCGCCATTCTCCACCGTGAAGTCAGCGCCAGATTCATTGACGTCCGGAGGTAGCACATCGACCCCCATACGCCGCGCATCCTGCCGGAATACGGCAAGTTTATCTGTGTTGGTCGCATCGAGACTCATCGACGCCGCGAAAAACTCGACCGGATGGTTCGCCTTGAGCCAGGCAGTTTGGTACGTCAGTAGCGCGTAAGGCGCTGAGTGTGATTTATTGAAGCCGTAATCGGCGAACTTCGCGCATGCATCAAACGTACGCTCCGCATCAGCTTCCGTAATGCCGCGCTCCAAACACCCCGACAAGAAACGCGCGCGTTGCTTCTCCATCTCCGCCCGAATTTTCTTACCCATGGCGCGTCGCAATAGGTCGGCTTCCCCGAATGAGTAGCCTGCCATATCGCGCGCGATCTGCATCACCTGTTCTTGGTAGGTGATAATCCCAAGCGTTGGTTCCAGAATAGGCTCAAGCCACGGACGCAACGCCTTTCCAAAGTAAGTTTCGTCATCGATCGGCTCGATCCCCTTCTTGCGATTGCAATAAGTCGGAATGTTCGCCATCGGGCCTGGCCGGTAAAGCGCAACGAGAGCGATGAGATCCTCAAAGCGGTCTGGCTTCATATCCACGAGCGCCCGCCGCATGCCCTGGCTTTCAACCTGGAACACGCCGACGGTTTCGCCGCGCTGAAGCATTTCATATGTGCGCATATCGTCGAGCGGCATACGCTGTAGGTCGATCTCAATGTTCTTGTCGCGAATAAGCTTCACCGCGCGGTCAATCACGGTCAGCGTTTTCAGACCGAGGAAATCGAACTTTACCAGTCCCGCCGCCTCAACCCATTTCATATTGAACTGGGTAGCGGGAATATCCGAACGCGGATCGCGATAAAGTCCGACGAGTTCCACAAGCGGACGATCGCCGATCACGATGCCAGCGGCGTGCGTCGAAGCGTTGCGGTGCAACCCTTCCAATTGCTGCGCAATATCAAGAAGCTCGCCGACTTCCGGTTCTTGCTCCCCCTGTTGCTTCAGCTTTGGCTCAAGCTCAATCGCTTGCTGGAGCGTCACCGGATTGGCAGGATTGGCCGGCACCAATTTCGCAAGCCGATCCACTTGGCCAAACGGCAATTGCATGACGCGCCCGACATCACGCAGCACCGCGCGCGCTTGCAGTGTGCCAAACGTAATGATCTGCGCGACGCGATCTTCGCCGTACTTCTCACGAACATATTCGATCACTTCGCCGCGACGATCCTGACAGAAATCGATATCGAAGTCCGGCATGGACACGCGTTCTGGATTCAAGAAACGTTCAAAGAAAAGCGAGAAGCGTAACGGATCTAGATCGGTGATTGTCAGCGCCCACGCCACGAGTGAACCCGCCCCCGAACCGCGCCCCGGACCGACAGGAATATCTCGCGCCTTCGCCCATTTGATGAAATCTGAGACGATCAGGAAGTAGCCTGGAAAGCCCATCTGCGTGATGATGCCAAGCTCATAATCAAGCCGCTCTTTATAGGTTTCGAGCGTAGCTGACGGAGTAACTTGCTCAAGACGCGCCGCAAGACCCAGCTCGGCTTGCGCGCGCAACTCGGCCGCCTCGTCCCGGCCGGCGCCTGTTGTAAAGCGCGGAAGAATTGGCTTTCGCTTATGCGGCCGGAAATGGCAGCGTTGCGCAATCTCGACGGTGTTGGCGATCGCTTCCGGCAAATCCGCGAACAACGCCGCCATCTCATCGGCGCTTTTGAAATAATGCTCGTCGGTAATACGCGGCCTGTCCTGAGCGCCTAGATAGGATGACGCTGAAATGCACATAAGCGCATCATGCGCTTTGTGATCCGCGCGGCCCTTGAAGCGCACGTCATTCGTCGCGACGAGTGGCAAATTGTGCTTGTAAGCAAGTTCGACAAGCGCCACTTCCGTCTCGGCCTCAATACGCTCACCATGGCGCATAAGCTCGACATAGAGCCGCCCGCTGAACATTTCTGCGAGCGATAGAAGCAACGCCTCTGCATCGTCGGCGCGCTCCTGATCCAACAAGGCTGCGATCGGACTCGCCGTTCCGCCTGTAAGCAAAATGAGGCCGGCTTTGTGTTTGGCAAGCGCGTCCAGCGTAACATGCGGCTCCGCATTTGCTGGCACATCGAGAAACGCCGATGTCGATAACCGCATCAAATTGGCGTAGCCGGTTTCGCTCTGCGCAAGCACCGCGATCGCTCCGGCAATTCCGCCTTCACCCTTTATATCGAGCGCGCACCCAGCGATCGGCTGAACGCCCGCCTCAGCGAGAGCCTCGGAAAACTCCAGCGCGCCAAACAAGTTATTCTCATCGCATAGCGCGAGCGCCGGCATCTCCATCTTCGCGGCAAGCTTCGCGAGCGCTTTTACGTGCAGTGCGCCATCCAAGACGGAGTAAGCTGACCGGGCGCGCAAATGGACGAATTGAGGCACAGTTTATCTCCAAACGCAGGTTCATTGGAGTGTGATTCGCAGACCAAGAATATTCACGCTTCGTTCCGGGAGCAAAGCCCGCTTGTCACGTCCCTTAGCGCTGCTGGACGAGCTTATGGTGCTCCAGCGACATCACCCGATCCATATATTTCGTGAGCTCGAGATTGTGTGTGGCGATCAACGCGGAAGCCCCCTCATTGCGCGTCAATTCTGAGAGCGCCCGAAACACGGCGCCCGAGGTATCGGGGTCTAGGTTGCCTGTCGGCTCGTCCGCAAGAATGAGTGCTGGCTTGTTCGCCAAAGCGCGCGCGATCGCGACACGTTGCTGCTCTCCACCCGACAATTGCGCAGGCTGATGGTGTAGCCGTGCGGACAACCCCATCATATCCAGCAAGCGCTCCGCATCAGCGCGCGCATCCTTGCGTGAAACCCCAGCGATCAAACGCGGCAGCGCAACATTGTCCAGAGCATCAAACTCTGGAAGTAAAAGATGAAACTGATAGACGAAACCTATCTTCGCGCGCCGAAGCGCCGTTCGTTCGTCATCGTCCAACTCCCAAGCAGAAACACCTTGAACGAACGTCTTGCCGCCGCTTGGACGCTCAAGCAGCCCAGCGGCGTGCAGAAGCGATGATTTTCCGGAACCTGACGGCCCGACCAAACCAACGATCTCGCCAGGTTGAATATCGAGCTCAACGTTATCGAGAACGATGAGCTCCTCGGCGCCGGATTGAAAACTGCGTGTCAGCCCACGCAACGAAAGCACTGGACTACTCATAGCGGAGCGCCTCCACGGGGTCGAGGCGCGACGCGCGCCAAGCCATGGGCAAAGTCGCTACAAATGACATCAGCAATGCGAACCCGGAGACAAGCCAAACTTCGCCCCATTCGACTTTAGCTGGCAGCGTCTCAAGCGAGTAAACGTCGCCAGGAAAAAGATCGAAACCAGTCGCCGCCTGAATAAGATCTTGGATGGGTCCTATGAAAAGGCAAAATCCAACGCCTAAAACAAGCCCGGCAGCCACGCCTAAAACGCCGATCGAAGCGCCTGCCATAAAGAAAATCCGTAACACGGCGCCTTTCGTTGCGCCCATCGTGCGTAGTATCGCAATGTCGCGGCTTTTATTCTTCACCAACATGACGAGCCCAGATGCGATGTTGAGTGCTGCGATCGCGACAATCATCATCAGAATAAGGCGCATCACATTACGCTCGACGATCAGCGCGCCGACAAGCCCTTCGTTTTCCGCGCGCCAATCGTAGATCGTAACGTCTGGACCGAGCTTTTGGCGAAGCTCCAGCATAATGGGCAACGTCGCATCCGGGTTTTGTATGCGCACCTCAAGCCGATCGAATGTATCGCCACGTCCAAACAAAATCTGCGCCTGCTCGATTGGCATATAAACAAGCCCGGCATCGTACTCCGCCATACCGACATTGAAGAGCGCGCCAACCATGAACGCCTTCGATCGAGGGCTGAACCCGAATGGGGTGAAAGAACCTTGCGGCGACATCAGCGTGAGCCCCATGCCCTCTACAAGGCGCAGCCGCCGCGCGAGCCGTTCGCCGATCAGGATCGTTGGCTCCTCTACGCCCTCAAACCCCTCCAGAGTTCCACGAACGGTACTCGACACCATATCGAGCCGTTGCAGGTTTTGCTTCGATATCCCGCGAACGAAAACGCCAGATGCGGCGCCATCCGCGACAGCCAACGCCTGCTCGTCTACAAGCGGTGAGACCATTACTACGCCGGGTACGCTCTCAGCGATGCGCGCCATCCGCTCAGCCTCCGCCGTCGGATAGCCTTTCACATCTACGTAGACATGGCCGTTCACGCCGAGAATGCGGGACAACAGCGTCTCACGAAAACCGTTCATGACGCTCATCGTGATAATGAGAACCGCCACGGCGAGCATAATGCCGACAAAGGAGATGATCGAAATCATTGCTACCCCGCCATGCGTTCGCTTGGCGCGCAAATAGCGCGCAGCGAGGGAGCGCTCGAATAAACCGAATGGCGGGCTCTGGTCAGTCATTCGGTGTGCTCAATAAGCCCGCGAAATAATAATTTCTTCGACGCCGTCTGCGCCGGAAAAAAGGCAAGGCCCGAAACGCGAAGGCTGCGCGAGCGGCGCATTTCGCAACGTGAGCTTTAATTCCTTCAATTTCGCTTCCACTGCCCCAAGCGCCGCCCCAGTCGGTTTCGACCAAGGAGCGCGCACCCAGCCGCGGAAACCCGCCGCCTCCTCGTCTGTTCCAAAATACGCAGCGAGCTCATCAAGGCTCTTGATGTCCGTTCGAACGCTGGAGTCGAGCCGCGCCTGCGCTTCAGCGCGTAACGTGGTTTGAATATCAACGAGCACATCGCTGGCTGTTCCGACGAATTCGCCGCGCGCGACGCTCTGCGATTTAATCTTGCCGCCCTCCCGTAGCGCGTCACGGCGAAAATACGTCACCTGCCCATTCGCCGCGTCGCGCGGCCCGATCTCGCACACGACGGGCGCGCCCTTGCGCACCCAGTCCCATCGCTTATCGGCAGGGCGGCCAAGCTTCATATCAACGTAGGCCCGGACGCGCTCGCCGAGCGCGGTCTGCGCGTTGAGTTCCGCTGCGAGCGACTGGCAATATTCGATAAGGTCAGCGTCTTCCGGCTTTTCACGCAGCATCGGAACGATCACGATCTGACGCGGTGCGATGGCAGGCGGCGTGCGCAATCCGTCATCATCGCCATGCGTCATGACGAGCCCGCCAATAAGCCGCGTCGAGACGCCCCAACTGGTCGTATGGCAAAGCTGGAGCGCGCCGCTCTTATCTTGATAGCGAATGTTTTGCGCTTCCGCGAAATGCGTGCCCAAATAATGCGACGTGCCAGCTTGCAACGCCTTCCCATCCTGCATCATGGCTTCGATTGAGAACGTATTATCTGCGCCAGGAAAACGCTCGTTCTCCGGTTTCTCACCGACAATAACTGGCATTGCGATCGCGTCTTCGACAAACGCCCGATACACCTCCAGCATGCGCATCGTTTCTGCCAGCGCGTCCTCTTTGTCAGCGTGAGCGGTGTGCCCTTCCTGCCAGAGGAACTCGGAAGTGCGCAGAAAGAGCCGCGTTCGCATCTCCCAGCGCATCACGTTCGCCCACTGGTTCATGAGCAACGGCAGATCGCGATAGGATTTAATCCATCGGCTGAACGCATCGCCGATAATCGTCTCTGAGGTTGGACGAATAATGTATGGCTCTTCCAGCTCCGCAGCGGGATCAACCTTTAGCTCTCCATCGACATTTTTCAGACGATGATGCGTGACGACGGCCATCTCCTTGGCGAAGCCTTCGACATGCTCCGCCTCCTTGGCGATGAAGCTCATCGGGATCAGCAGCGGGAAATAATAGTTCTCGTGCCCTGTCTCCTTGATGCGGCGATCGAGATCGCGCTGCATCAATTCCCAAATGCCATAGCCCCACGGCTTCATGATCATCGCGCCACGCGTCGGGCTCGGTTCAGCCAAATCCGCTTCGCGGCAAACGGCCTGATACCATTCGGGGAAATTCTCGGCTCGAGTGACCTTAAGTGCGAACGTCATGACTATTCCTTGGGCGCGCCCTGATAGACCGCGCCGCAGTCAGGGGCCAGCAGT
>JBEVOS010000006.1:0-3862 GCA_040507435.1 Caulobacterales bacterium
GCATGATCACCATGGACATGATCATCATCACAACGATCATGTCGCGGAGTCTGGAATTACCTCTGTTTCGCTGAAGAGCGATAAGCTCCTCGATCCAAATAAGCTGCTGCCTTGGCTCAACCAGTTCACGCAAGATCGCGGACCGGACATTCTACGGCTCAAAGGCATTTTGGCGTTTCCTGACGAGCCGAAGCGTTTCGTCGTGCAGGGCGTTCACATGATCATGGAAGGCGATGTGCAACGCGACTGGAAAGACGGCGAGCCGCGCACGTCGCGGCTTGTGTTCATTGGCCGTAATCTCGATCGCGCTGAACTCGAAACAAAATTCGCGGCGTGCGCAGCGTGACAGTTCGCGTTTACACGGACGGCAGACGGCTGGCGCTGAAAGAAGGCGCGACGGCGGCGGCATGGATTGGCGGCGATTGCCTCTTCGCTCTCGGCGATGGGAGCGTGTTGATTCAAGGCGCTGAGAGCGCGCAGCGCATCGAAGCGCATCAAGGCGCGATCTTATGCGCGGCGCTGCATCCGGATGGAAAGTCCCTGCTGACGGGCGGCGATGACGGGCGCATCGCGCGAACGACCGCGAACGGCGAGACCGAAATCTTCTCGGCGCTGGGCCGGAAATGGGTCGATCATATCGCGGCAAGCAGCGTCACGGGCGTCGTCGTCGCGGCGCAAGGCAAAGAAGCTGCGGTGTTTCCCGCTAAGGCGCGCGAACCCGCGCATCGCTTCGTCTACCCCTCTTCCATCGGCGGTTTCGCGCTCGACGCAAAAGGCCGGCGGCTCGCGGCGAGCCATTATGGCGGCGCGACCATTCGCTATGTGCTGGCGGCAGAAGATAGCGGCGTGAAGTTCAATTGGGCTGGGTCGCATCTTGCGATCGCTTTGTCGCCGGATGCGGAGTTCGTCGTGACCGGCATGCAGGAAACTGGGCTTCACGGCTGGCGCATCGCCGACAAGCTTGATCTGCGGATGGAGGGCTATCCATCGAAGACGCGTTCTTTCTCTTGGGATCGCCGCGGCAAATGGCTGGCGACGAGCGGGGCGCATTGCGCGGTGGTATGGCCGTTCAGCGGAAAAGTCGGACCGCAAGGAAAATCGCCGGCGCTGCTTGGCGAACGGCAAGCGCTTGTCACATGCGTGGCGTTTCATCCACGCGAAGAATGGCTCGCAATGGGCTATGCTGACGGCGCCGTGCGGCTTGAGCGTATGGCGGACAATTTCATCTCTGAGATCGACGAGCCCGGCGAAGGACCCGTAACAGCGCTGGCATGGAACGCGGATGGATCAAAGCTCGCGATCGGTGATGCGGCCGGGCGCGGCGGCATCGTATCAATCAGCTAGTACTGCGTTTGCGCCGTCAACACTGCTTCCATCACGCGCATGACGCTTGCGAGTTCATCGACAATGCGGCGCGCGCGGATTTCGTCGATGAGCGGTTTGAACAGATCGCCTGGTTCGAAGAGATTCCCGCCTTCGATCGCGATCATCAAATCACCGTCCTGGAAAGCGCAGCGGAGGCGTTTGCCTTTCAACGCCGCCTCCAAATCCATGAGCCGTTCCATAAACACTGGATGGACAAGATAGCGGCTCTCGACCTGATCGTTGGAATAGACCTCAAACACTTTCTCGAATTTCGGATCGACAAGCCCAACGCGCTTTAGCCCCTCTCCGCCGTTCAGCGCGTTGAACACGCCCATATCGCGCCGGACGATCGTCACGCCATGAAAGCGCTTCGGGAAGGCGAGCCTTATGATTTGTCCGCGAAACACCGTCACGGTGCTCGAATTTTTACCGGTGCGGCGATGCTGCTGAAGATGCGCCTCGTAGAGGTCAAACGCTGCGCCACGATGCGCACCTTGGAACAGATCCTCGAAGCTCGAGCGATTGTAGCTCGGCAAAAGGCGCAAATCCTTGAGGCGCGCCAAGGCCGGCGGATCGAAACCGCCGAGCATATATTTCGCCCGCATCGCTTCCGAAATCGCAGTGAGGCTTTGCACCTTCACGCGCTTGGCCACGGCGCCGAGCGGCGCATACGCGTAGATGCCCAGCGCGAAACCACCGAATATCAGAACGAAGACCACAAGCCCCGGCTCGCGCTGCCAAAAGCCGAGCGCGCAGGCTGCGATCAAAAGAATTGGAGCGCCGACCCAAAGCCGCCGTTTGAACGCCGCTACGGCTTTCAAGCGATCCGCTTCATTTCCCGCAAAGCATGGCTCAATGCGTTCCGCATAGAGGCGCCGGAATCCCGCGTCGTCGAGCGAAGCGAGATCGAGCGTCTCAGATGTCGGCATAGACGTGCGTTTCCGCCTCGAAGCCTGGATGCGTCACGGCGCCGGCGTAAGCAGGACCGACAAGTTGCGCGTATTTCCAGAGCGCGCCCGAATTGTAGTTCGTTTTGCGCGGCGCCCAGGATTTTTTACGCTCTGCGAGTTCGGCTTCACTCACCTCAAGATCAATGCGGCCTGTTTCGGCGTCGAGCGTGATGATGTCGCCGTCTTTGATGAGCGCGATTGGGCCGCCGTCCTGCGCTTCCGGGCCCACATGGCCGACGCAGAAACCGCGAGTTGCGCCGGAGAATCGGCCATCTGTAATCAGCGCCACCTTATCGCCCATGCCTTGGCCGTAGAGCGCAGCCGTCGTCGACAGCATTTCGCGCATGCCCGGCCCGCCTTTGGGGCCTTCGTAACGAATGACCAGCACTTCGCCTTCTTTGTATTGGCGATGCGTCACAGCTTGAAAGCATGCGTCCTCGCCGTCGAACACGCGCGCGGGACCGCGGAAAGTGAGCTTCTGCAAGCCCGCGATTTTCACAATGCCGCCATCTGGCGCGAGCGAGCCCCACAGCCCGACGACACCGCCACGCTCTGTCAGCGGATTGTTGATCGGACGGATCACATCCTGATCGCTGCGCAGTGTGACGCCTTCAAGATTCTCACGCAGTGTTTTGCCCGTGACGGTCATCACATCGCCATGCAAGAGGCCTGCGTCGAGAAGCACACGCAACAGGGAGGGCACGCCGCCCGCTTCACCCATATGCTTGGCGAGGTATTTTCCGCCCGGCTGCAGATCGCACAGCCACGGCGTTTTCTTGAAAATTTCCGCCATGTCGCGCAGCGAGAATTTTACGCCGCACTCGTGCGCCATCGCCGGCAGGTGCAGGCCGCCGTTCGTCGAACCGCCCGTCGCCGCGACCACGATGGCCGCGTTCTCGAACGCTTCACGCGTGCAGATGTCACGCGGGCGGATATTTTTCTCGATAAGGTTCATCACCGCGCGCCCGCTCGCGACGGCATAAGCATCACGGCTTTCATACGGCGCAGGCAAAGCCGCCGACAGCGGCAGCGCCAGGCCAATGGCTTCCGACACACACGCCATTGTGTTCGCCGTGTATTGCCCGCCGCAGGCGCCATCTCCTGGACAAGCATGTTTTTCGAGATCGCACAGATCGTCGAGCGACATATTGCCGGCTGCGTGTGCGCCAACGCCTTCGAACAGATTGATGACGGTGACGTCCTTGCCGCGCCAATTACCCGGCAAAATCGAGCCGCCATACAGAAACACGCTCGGCACGTTGAGGCGCAGCATCGCCATCATCATTCCTGGCAGGCTCTTGTCGCAACCGGCAAGGCCGACGAGCGCATCATAAGAATGGCCCCGCATTGTGAGTTCGACGCTATCTGCAATCACATCGCGAGAGGCGAGTGATGAGCGCATGCCTTCATGGCCCATCGCGATGCCGTCCGTGACGGTGATCGTGCAGAATTCGCGCGGCGTGCCGCCCGCTTCCTTCACACCTGCGCTAACGGCATGCGCTTGGCGCATCAGCGCGGTGTTGCAGGGCGCCGCTTCATTCCAGCAC
>JBEVOS010000025.1:0-12973 GCA_040507435.1 Caulobacterales bacterium
CAGGGTCATGCTGCGCGGGGCGGCCGGGTCCTTCGCCTGGGCCATCGCGGCTGCCGCGACCAGGGCCTGGACCGCCGGCTGGCAGACCGCGACCATGTGCGAGCCCTCGCCCATCGTCTGCAGGAACTGGATCACATGGTCCACGTATTCGGAAAAGCCGAAACGCCCAGCCGAGGCCGGAACATCCCGCGCATTGTGCCAATCGGTGATGTAGACGTCGTGGTCCTGCAGCATGGTATGCACCGTGTTGCGCAAGAGCGTCGCGAAATGCCCGGAGAGCGGCGCGACGATCAGCACGCGCGGCTGCGGTGCTTCAACGTCCTTTTTGAAATGGAGGAGAGACCCGAACGGGGTGGAGGCGGCGACTTCCTCAGTTACGGGCACAATCTGATTGCCTGACTTAACCGCCTTGATCTGATAATCTGGCCGCTCGTGGCCAAGATGCAGGCGGTCGATCATTTCCCAGGCAGCGGTGGCGCGCCGAAGGACATGAAGCTCCGGATAGGCGTTGGCGAAGCCGAAAAACGCCTGCGCCGTACGCGCCCATGCCCGCAATGGCAGCAGGAAATCGGCTTGAGCCTGATAAAGTGAGTAGAGCACGCTGGTCCGCATCCCCCGATAGGAAGCCAGAAGCTATTGGTTTCTTATGAAGATCGCGATCATCCGCGCCCATGAGGAGACTGCAATGCCTAACGGGCGGGCGGGCGGCGCAAGATTAGGCGGGAAATGGCTATGACGCAGGCGACTTTAACGATCTCCAGCAAGAATTACGGAGCTTGGTCGCTCCGGGGATGGCTCCTCTGCCGCATGGCCGGGCTGGATTTTGCCGAGAAAATCGTTTCGGCGGACGATCCCTCCACGCGCGCCGAGCTGCTCCTGCTGTCGCCGTCCTTCCTCGTGCCGGCGCTCGAGCATGAGGGCATCAAGGTCTGGGATACGCTGGCGATCGCCAATTATCTTGCCGAAACCTTTCCAGATGCGGGCCTGCTGCCGAACGATAAGCGCGCGCGCGCACATTGCCGCTCTGTTGCGGGTGAAATGCATTCCGGCTTCGCTAACATGCGCTCTGCGATGCCCATGAACATCAAGGCGCGCCATCCGGGGTACAAGATTTTCGCTGGCGCCCGTCCGGACATCGAGCGGATTTCCGAAATCTGGCGCGATTGCCTGGAGACCTATGGCGGCCCGTTCCTCTTCGGCAAACCCAGCATGGCGGACGCCATGTATGCGCCGGTCGTCACGCGCTTCACCACGTACGACGTCTACCTCGACCGGATTTGCGACAAATACTGCCGCACGATCACAGCATGGCCGCTCATGCAGGAATGGACTGCGGCCGCCATGGCTGAGCCTGATGACGTTGAAGAACTCGAAGTCGAGTTCTAGGCCCAACATCCGCTAGCGCAGGCTTGCTGCGCGCCTCCGTGCGGTTCAAATAGCGGCGATCTCGCTCCGAACGAGATGCAGCGCAAAGAACGATAGCGGAGGTCATCATGGAATATACGCGGCTAGGCGGAACGGGCATGCGCGTATCTCGGCTCTGCCTGGGATGCATGAGCTTCGGCTCCATGGCCGATTGGATGATCTCCCAGGAAGAAAGCTTTGCGCAGGTCAAGCGCGCGCACGAAGCGGGGATCAATTTCTACGACACAGCCGACATCTATTCACGCGGTGAAAGCGAAGAAATACTCGGACGGGCTTTGCAAGAATTCAAAGTCAGGCGTGACGAAACGGTGATCGCGACGAAGGTCTTCAATCCGATGGGCAGAGGCCCCAATCGCGGAGGCCTATCGCGCAAGCATATCATGCAATCCATCGACGCGAGCTTGCAGCGGTTGGGCGTTGACTATGTCGATCTCTATCAAATTCACCGCTTCGATTATCATACGCCGATCGAGGAAACGATCGAAGCGCTCGATGATGTCGTGAAAGCAGGCAAGGCGCTATACATCGGCGCGAGCTCGATGTTTGCGTATCAATTCATGAAAATGCTTATGCGCGCCGATCAACTCGGCCGCGCGCGTTTCGTCTCAATGCAAAATCATTACAACCTGCTTTACCGGGAAGAAGAGCGGGAAATGAATCCGCTTTGCGTAAGCGAAGGCGTCGGCATGATCCCGTGGAGCCCGCTCGCAGGCGGCGCGCTCGTGCGGGCCGGCGAGCCAACATCGAAACGCGCGCAAGGCCCCATGGGCGGACGCCGTTATCAGCGTGAGTCAGACCGCGCGGTTGTCGAGGCGCTTCGCGCCGTTGCAGCCGCGCGCGGCGAGACGCCTGCGCAAGTCGCAATAGCGTGGCTGCTGTCTAAACCGGGTGTGAGCGCACCCATCATTGGCGCGACGAAGCTTTCCCAGCTTGATGATCCAATCAACGCTGTGGGCGCGGTTTTATCCGCCGAGGAAATAGCGGCGCTTGAGGCGCCTTATGTCGCTCAAGCGGTGCAGGGGGCGCTACGGCCTAGCGATGAGCCTCTCGGCGGCCGCAAGCCCTAAACGGCGGCGCATATTTGCCAAGCGCCGTGAGCCATGTATTGTATCAATCATATATAGGATTAAGGCGGGGAGAATGAGCCGTGCCGTTTAAGACGCGACTGACTGAAAAGTTGAACATCAGGCATCCGATTGTCATGGGCGGCATGGCGGGGATTGGCCGCGCCGAACTTGCGGCAGCCGTATCAAACGCAGGTGGTCTGGGCATGCTCTCTGCGCTGACGCCGGGTTCGCCCGAAGCGTTCGCCGAAGAGATCGACAAGATGCGCGCTCTTACGGACAAACCGTTTGGCGCAAACCTCACGATTTTCCCGACGCAAAACAGCCCGCCTTACGAAACCTACCGCGACATCATCATCCAAAAGAAAGTGCCAGTGGTCGAGACTGCCTCAGGTGTGAGCCTAAAGGATTATTGGCAAGCGTTCCGTGAAGGCGGCGTCACCATCATCCACAAATGCACCAGTGTGCGGCACTCGGTTTCGGCGGAAAAGAATGGCGTAGACATCATCTCAATCGATGGCTTCGAATGTGCGGGCCATCCGGGCGAAGATGATATTCCAGGCCTCATCCTCGTTCCGGCGGCTGTTGATCAGATCAAGATTCCGCTGATCGCGTCTGGCGGAATCGGCGATGGGCGCGGCCTCGCCGCCGCTCTGTCGCTTGGCGCCGACGGCGTGAATATCGGCACGCGCTTTGTGTGCACCGTTGAATCGAATACGCACCAGAACTTCAAAGAGCAGATGGTGAAGAACGACGAGCGCGCTACCAATCTCGTTTTTCGCACCATGCACAACACGGCGCGCGTCGCGAAAAATTCGATCAGCGATGAAGTGGTGCAAAAGGAAAAAGAAGGCGCGAAATATCGCGACATCGCCCATCTCGTCGCCGGCGTACGCGGTCGCGAAGCGATGGCGAGCGGCGATATCGAAGGCGGAATGTGGTGGGCCTCTATGAGCCAGGTTCACTGCAAGGATATCCCACCTGCAGGCGTTCTCGTGGATCGCATCGTGGCGGAGGCCGAACAGATTATTCGCGGCCGTCTCAATAAAATCGTCGCAGCGTAACGCACGTCCTCCGAATGCAGAACGCTTCCGGCAATACCCCGGGGGCGTTATGTTCGTTTCTTGGCGGCTTCAACGAGCGCGCGGATCATCCAGCGTCTTACTCTGACGGCCTCAACGTCGCTTGTTTGCAAGACATCCTTGAATACCACCATTGCTTCAGTGCCGATGACAAGCGACAGCGCTCTCACCAGCATATTGAACTGAGCGGCCTTGAAGTCATGCCGGGCGGGCGCAAGTGCGGCTTCGATGAGCGGCTTACGGCGGTTTTGACGAAGCGGCGCGTCCGCGTCCTGTTCTCCACTCACCGCGCGTTGCATGCTCGCCGCAAGCATCAACCGAAGTTGCGTTTCATGTGAGCGCAGCATGTCGCTGACAGCGTCATCCACGCATTCGAGACGCGCAATGGGATCAACGCTCCCATCATTCCGGAAGATTTCGGCTGCGTCTGGAAATGCGAAGTCGAGCGCCGCTTCATTGAGGAGAGCGTCAATTGTTGCGAAATAACGATATGCGGTCGCACGCGAAACGAGCGCCGCCTCGGCAACCTCCTCAAGAGTGGGTTTCTTGCCTGCTTTCATCAGGCGCGCCGCGGCGTCGAGCAAATCCTTGCGCGTCCGGCGCCGCTGATTAGCGCGCCCCAGCCGTTCTGGCATCGTCAACTCTGCGGCAATTGCTGAAAGATCGCGCCCATATCAAGCCAAACATTTTCGCGTTTAATTTCGCCGTTGTCCGCAAATTCCATGACATGCAGGAGGCGAAAAGCGAGCGGGCGATCACGACCCTCGAGTCCAAATGGCCGCCCGTGAGCCTTACCTTCCCAACGCGATTCATCTACGAGGAAATTCTCTCCGTAAAGTCGGCGTAGGGTTGTGACTTTTCCATCCGACAGGTCACCAAACAAACTGACGTAAAAGCCGCGCGCGTTATCGCGCCCAAAGGTAGGCCCGGTTGGCGCGCCTACGATGTCATGTTCGACATCGGCCGAAAGCGTTGCGAGGACGCCGTCCACATTATCGGTAGCTTCGAAATTAAAATGCTCGTCAATTTTTCGATCCATGTCGACTCGGCTCAATGGCATGACGGCCTCCCGGTTTGTAAAACATAATAACCGTAATGAGAAAAAAGTCTCATGTAAAGAAAAATCGTAATTGCGCGCCGCGTGTGATGTGCCTAAAGCCGCAATTAGAAGTGGGAACGCAATGTCGGACACGGGCACGGTTATAGGCGCGCGCGAGGGGAGCCTCGCAATCCTCACGCTTTCTTATCCAGAACGGCGCAACGCGCTGTCGCTGGCTCTGCGCGAAGTGCTGTTCGATGAAATGCAGCACGCAATGGCCGATGAAAGCGTGCGCGTCATCATCGTGACCGGCGAGGGCGGAAACTTTTGCTCGGGCGGCGATATTTCAAGCTTTGAAGGCGTGACGCCGGCGAGCGGGCGCGTGCGGATGCAGCGCATTCATAGAGTCGTGCGGTTGATGATCAACGGCCCCAAGCCTGTGATCGCAGCGGTCGAAGGTCACGCAGTGGGCGCCGGCCTGTGCGTCGCCGCTGCGTGCGATATTGTTGTTGCTGCGCGCAATGCGAGACTCTCCTGCACATTCAATCGCATTGGGCTTTTACCGGATTTCGGCGGCATGTGGACTTTACCGCTCCGCATGGGCGTAGGGCGCGCGAAAATGATGATGATGAGCGGCCGCACGATTGACGGCGAAGCAGGTGAGCGCGTCGGGCTTGTCGATCTCGTCTCAGAACCGGGCGCCGCGCTGGAAGATGCAAAAGCTTTGGCGCGCGACATCGCGAAAGGCGCCCCGCTCTCCAATGAATTCGTAAAAGCCGCGATGGCGCGCGGTCCCGCCTCACTTGAAGCGATGCTGGCCATCGAAGCGGATGCGCAGGGCGTGCTCTATGGCACTGAGGATCTGCAAGAGGGCCGTCAGGCGTTTCTTGCGAAACGTCCGCCGGAATTCAAAGGAAAATGAATCATTCGGGCGAGGTGCGCGCCGCCTGATCAAAGCCCTCAATGACTTTAGCATGACGGCTCTCTACTTCGCCGCGGCCCGCGCGATGCGGGAAAATGTAGAGCCGTTTCTCGCGCACGCCATGCAGCACTTCTTCCGCAACCTGCGCCGCATCGAGAAGATTGTCTTTGTACCAAGCCGCGCTCGGCATCGCATACGCGCCGCTTTTTGCAAGCGCTTCGGGATCGCGGACCGTCATGCCGGGACACAGCACGGATACGTCAATGCCGTGGGGTGCGAGCGCGGGTTGCATCACCTCGCTCAAGCCCACCGCCGCGAATTTCGCCGTCACGTAGGGCGCATTCAGCAAACGCAAATCCGCGCGTCCGACGCCGGACATGGAGGATGTCACGACGATATGCCGTTCGCCGCCTTGCGCAATGAGCCGCGGCAGGAATGACAGCACGCCATTCAACACGCCGCCGAATTGCACGCCGAGCACTGCATTCCAATCGTCGCGTGTAAGCTCCGCAAACGGCTTCAGAATAGCGCGCCCTGCATTGAGACAGAGAATATGCACTGCGCCAAAACGCGCATACGCCGCTTCCGCGAGCGCATCCATCGCCCCCGCATCCGCCGCATCTGTCACAACACCGAGCGCCGATACGCCAAGCGCCTCCACAGCGCGCACGGTTTCGTCGATGCGATCCTGATGAATGTCGGCGATGACGACATTCATGCCCACGCGAGCGAATCGCAGCGCCATCGCCGCGCCAAGCAAACCTGCGCCGCCTGTTATGACGGCGGTTTTACCTCTGAACGCGTCCATCAGCTTTGCCCGCGCTGATTGCGTGAGCGCGCCAACACGGCTTCGCGCCGGCCCGCAATGTCTGCGCCCCGGCTCTCAGCATATCCCGCGCCAGCTCGAAATTCGTTGTGGATGCGATGACCTTCGAGAACGGGCACGCCCATGCTGGCGTCCCAATCTTCGCGCATCGCGCGGATCATCGCGGGATCGGAATCGGCAATGCTCGCGGCAAGCTGTAACGCGAACGGCAACAACTCATCATGCGGCTTCACATGGTTTGCAAGACCAATGCGCAGGGCCGTTTGCGCATCAACGAAATTGCCTGTCATCGACATCTCACGCGCCATCGCCATGCCCACGCGCCGTGGCAGATCGACGAGCACAGGCCCCGGAAACACGCCGACTCGCACGTGCGTATCCGCAAACACGGCGCGTTCCGACGCGACGATAAAATCGCAAGCAAGCGCGATCTCAAACCCGCCTGTCGCCGCTGCGCCATTCACGGCTGCGATAACTGGAGTCCGAGATTTCTGCACCGCGACTGTGGAGCGCGGCAGATCCGATAGCTTTTCAACGCCGAGATTTTTAAGGTCGAGGCCCGCGCAGAAAGCAGGATCGGCGCCTGTAAGGACGATGCAGCGCGCGTCTTGCGAAGCCGCGATCGCCTCAACGACCCCGCCGGCAAGATCGGCGTTGATCGCGTTGCGCGCTTGCGGACGATTAAGTGTGATAAGCGCGACATGATCGCGCCGCTCGAGTTTCACTGCATCTGTAGGCACATTTCTCTCCCAGGTTATTGTACCATCTACGGCGGCGGCGCCTCGCCGGCGCGCTGCATGACGATCTCACGCAATTGCCAATCGCTGGTGCGAATATTGTCGATCTTCCACGCGCCGTTTTCCCAAATGAGATCATAGACGACCTCATCCTCGCGGCCTGCATTGGTGAAATGGGTACGCACGACGGCATGGCTTTGCTCCACCAAGGCTTCGGTAACGACGGTGAGATTGCTGGTCGGGCCCTCTTGCGCATTGGTGAACGGGTCGAAGTCGAGGATCGGCTCATTGAGCGCGTTCGATCGCGCCATCATGTCGAGCAGCTTCTGCCGGAGATCGGCAGACCAAGGCGCTTGATCTTCAAGAGCGGGGTAGGTCGTCACAGCCGGATCGGTTGGATTGAGATAGCGATCGTAAATCGGCCGGATGACGTCGGCCGGATCGCTGTGCGCCGCTGCTGGCGGAACGCGCGGCGTTTGCGGCGTCTGCCCGCAGGCCGAGAGCGCAAGCGCGGCGATCAGCATGAAGCGGCGTGCGACATTCATTGGCGTCTCCCTCGTCCCGCAATGTGCAGGGAAAGAGGCCGCAGCGCCAGCGAAACGAGCGCTTAGGCGCGCGCGCGCAATTCGTGGCCGTCCGCGCCCGTTATCTCTACTGCGATTATTTCGCCCGGATCGAGATCGCGTTCGGTCTCGACAAAGACGATCCCGTCAATATCCGGCGCATCGGCTTTCGTGCGTGCGCCGAACGCTTCTTCATCTTCGTCCCAGCCGTCGATAATCACATCGAGCGTTTGCCCGACGAGCCGGCGTGACCGTGTATCGGCAAGTTCGGTTTGCACTTCGTTGAACCGTTCCCAGCGCTCGTCGATCACGTCTTGATCAACATGATCGGGAAGATCACGCGAGGGGGCACCATCCACGTTCTCATATTTGAAGACGCCAGCGCGATCGATCTCCGCCTCTTCGATGAAATCGAGCAGCATTTCGAAATCTGCTTCAGTCTCGCCGGGAAAGCCGACGATGAATGACGAGCGGATCGTGAGCTCGGGGCAGATCGAGCGCCATTTGCGGATGCGCTCGATCACGCGGTCCTGGTTCGCCGGACGCTTCATCGCCTTCAATACATTTGGCGATGCGTGCTGAAACGGGATGTCGAGATAGGGCAAGATTTTGCCTTCTGCCATAAGGCCGATCACGTCATCGACATGCGGATAGGGGTAAACGTAATGCATCCGCACCCAAACGCCCATCTCGCCGAGTTCTTTAGCAAGCTCGTAGAATTTCGCGCGGACCATACGGTCCTTCCACTTTGACTCAGCGTAGCGAATGTCGAGCCCATACGCGCTCGTATCCTGGCTGATGACGAGGATTTCCTTCACGCCCGCTTTCACCAGTTGCTCCGCCTCGCGCAGCACGGCGTTGATCGGCCGCGATACAAGATCGCCGCGAATGCTTGGAATGATGCAGAAGGAGCAGCGATTGTTGCAGCCTTCGGAAATCTTCAAATAGGCGAAATGCCGTGGAGTGAGCCGCAGCCCCGCTTCCGGCACCAAATCCATCTTAGGATCATGCTTCGGCGGCAGATGCGCGTGGACCGCCTCGAGCACCGCCTCGTATTGATGTGGGCCGGTAACGGCGAGCACGCCTGGATGCGTCTCACGAATGAGATCGGCGTCCTTGCCGAGGCAGCCGGTGACGACGACTTTACCGTTCTCCGCCAGAGCTTCGCCGATCGCGTCGAGGCTCTCGGCCTTTGCGCTATCGAGAAAGCCGCACGTGTTCACCACGACGAGATCGGCGCCCTCATATTCATTTGAAAGTGAATAGCCCTCGGAGCGTAGCTTCGTGAGAATCCGCTCGCTGTCGACGAGCGCCTTCGGACAGCCGAGGCTGACAAGACCAATTTTGGGGGCCTTCAAGGCGGCCATGGAAATCCTGGAGATGGAGCGGGGCGGTATCTAAAGGGCGAACTGCAAAAATGAAACACGTTCGATTTCGGATACACTATTGTATCTGAGTATACCGGCGTATATGAATAGCCAATAAGGGAGGAGCACGCTGACGACAGCGGCCATCAATAAGCGGCAGTTGAGCCGCGAACGCACCCGCGCTTTGCTGCGGGAAGCGGCGGGCCGCGAATTCGCGAGCCGTGGCCTTAGCGCGACCTCCATTGATATGATTGCCTCCGCGGCAGGTTTTTCCCGCGGCGCTTTCTATTCAAATTATGAAGATAAGCACGATCTGTTGGCGGAGATCGTCGATGATTCAAACCACGTCGAGATCGACGCGTGGCGGAAAATCATCTGCGGGCCGCAATCAGTTGATGATGCGCTGGCCGTGATCGCCGACCGCTTCAACAACTACACCAGTCAGCGTGACTGGCCGATGCTGGTTGCTGAAATTCAGATTGAAGCCAAACGCAATCCTGCGTTTGAAGAGCGTGTTCGTGAACGCGGTGAACGCACGCTTCAAGAAATCGCCGAATTGATTGGGATACTTGCCCGCAAGGCAGGTAAGTCCGATCTCGATGTTGAGGGTGTGACGCTAACATTGCGCGGCCTTGTTACCGGGCTCGTTCTGCACGCATCGGAATTCACACGGCGGCCAGTTGGCGATCTGCTCGCAGGATATCTGCGAAGCGTACTAAGAATCGATAGGAGTAGGTGAAATGGCCCTCTTTCCAGAAAACACGAAAATGGTTGAGCCGCCGCCGCACGTTCCGAAAAACCTTGTCTACGATTTCGACGTCGAAAAAGACGCGCGCATTTTGAAGGATCCGCATGAAGCCTATACGGCGTTGCATCGCGACGCGCCGGATATCTTCTTCACGCGCACAGGCGGCGGCCATTGGCTGGTTACGCGTTTTGACGACGTCACCAGCATCATGATGAACCCGCAAGTATTCTCAAACCGGCGTACGCTTGAGCCGGCCGATAACGACACCGAATATACGCTGCCGCCGCAGGATATGGATGCGCCGCTTCATATGAAGTATCGCCTTTTGCTGATGAAATTCCTCGCGCCGAAAGCCGTGAAGGACATGAATCCGCGCATCCGGCAATTATCGGTGGATCTGATTGAGAAACTGAAGGGCCGCAATTCGTGCGAGTTTATCGCTGAGCTTGCCGTGCCGCTGCCGGTTCAGATGTTCATGAGCATCATGGATCTCGATACCAGCCAGTACAAAAAATATGCAGACTGGATTCACACCATCATGGGCGGCGGCGAACGCACGCCCGAGGCGCGCATGGGCGCGATGATGGCGGTCGACGCCGATATTGAACGCCTCGTGCAAGAGCGTATGGAAAAGCCAGGCACAGACGCCGTGAGCATTCTTCTCGCGTCTTCAGTTGATGATAAGCCGCTCACTGTGAAACGCGTGAAGGAAATGTGCTACCTGCTGTTCCTCGCGGGCCTCGACACCGTCACCTGCGCGATGAGCTTCATCCTGCGTTACATGGCGACCCATCACGACATTCAGGATCGGCTGCGCGCGCATCCGGAGCAAATTTCGGGCGCCGTTGAAGAATTCATGCGCCGCATCGCGTTTGTGAACGTGCCGCGCCTCGTCACTCAGGACATCGTCGTCAACGGCGTTCAGATGAAGCGCGGTGATACCGTGATATGCAGCCTGCTCGCCGCGAGCAACGATCCGCGCAAAATCGATCATCCGATGGAAGTCGATCTCGACCGCGCATCTTCTCCGCACGTTGCGTTCAACACAGGGCCGCACAGCTGCGCCGGCGTGCATCTTGCCCGCATGGAATTGGTCATTTTCCTCGAAGAATGGCTGAAGCGCATGCCGAATGTCTCGCTCAAGCCTGGCTTCACGCCGCGTTTCCGCGCCGGCAGCACCATCGCGATGGATGAGCTCGACCTCGTCTGGTAGCGCTCACGCAATCCAGGTAACGGCGCGCAAGCGCTTCGGCTTTTAAAAAGAGAGGCCTACGTGCCGGAACTTACTGTAAAAACTCGCCTAGGCGAGGAAAAGAAGATCGACGGAAAAGTCGGTTACACCGTCATGGAGGCGATCCGCGAAGCCAACATCAACGACACCGCCACGGACGGTGTCTTCGCAATTTGCGGGGGCTGCCGCGCCTGTGGAACGTGCCATGTCTACGTTGATGACGCCTCCAAGGCTGCATTCGGGGTAATGGAGCCGGAAGAAAGCGATCTGCTCGACATGTCCGATCAGCGCACCGGGCAATCGCGTCTGTCGTGTCAACTGAAGATCACAGAAGCTGCGAATGGCGCACATTTTACGATCGCGCCTGACTTTTGATCCAGCATCTTAGGTCGAAATATGGACCGGTGGCGGTAAATCGGAAAAACGAATAGGCTCGCGCCAGAATAGAGCGCGACGTGGGAGGCGAGATTGGAAGAGCGCAACGTTATCATCGTCACGGGCGCGTCGGGCGGATTAGGTGAGGAAGTCGCACGCCGCTATGCGGCGACGCATAAGCTCGTTGTGACGGGAACATCGACGAAGAAACTCGAGCCGCTGCTAGCGTCGCTGCCGGGCTCAGGCCACGTCGCCGTCGCTGTTGATCTCGCGGATCCTTCAGCTGCCGATAAGATCGTGGAGGCCGCGCGCGGCCTTGGCGGTTTCAAAGCGCTTGTCGCTGCAGCGGGCATGTCTCCTGTGATGGGCGAGCCGCTTAAGATTTGCCAAGTGAATCTCGACGCGACCATGCGCCTTGAGCGCGCGTGCTTGCCGCTTGCGGGGCCAGGCTCTGTCGCCGTGTTCGTGTCATCGATTGCGGGGCATATCAGGGGCGTCTTCGATGCCGCAATCACCGAGTTCTTCAATGGCGGCACGATAGAGAAGTTCGCCGAAGGCCACACGTCGATGTCAGCCTACAGCGCGTCTAAGCGCGGCGTCATCATGCTTGCTGAAGTGCGCGCGACGGCGTGGGGCGCAAAAGGTGCTCGCGTTGTTTCAATGTCGCCAGGCCTCTTCGACACGCCGATGTGGCAGCGCGAGGTGGCGGCCGAGCCAAATCTGAAAGTCACAATTCAGGATCGTACGCCGCTGAAACGCGTCGGACTCCCAAGTGAAATGACGGACGCCATCGAGTTTTTGATTTCAGAGAAAGCGAAGTTCATAACGGGGACGGATTTGCTCGTAGATGGCGGCGTCACTTCTGCGCGAATGGCGCCGGAAATCGCGGCGCTCGCGTAGCGCGCGCAAACTATTCGGCAGATCGTCAGATTATTATGAGGCCTTCTCGCGCGCGTGGGGAGGCCTTTTCATTGGGCGCTTGAGGGATGGCGGCAGCGTTGCCAAGATCGTGGCGCGAGGGAATAGGTAAGCGAAAAATGCAAAACCTGATCGGTCTGGAAGTGCGGTGATGAACGATGCACGCGGGCCGCTGCCAAATTATTTTTACACGCGTGAAGGTGATGCATTCGCGCCGACATTGCTCAGCCAGAGCCCATGGGATGGCCGCGCCCAAAGCGGTCAGGCGATTGCGGCCCTCGTCGCGCATACGCTTGAAGCCAGCGGCGATTTGGGAAACGCGCAAATCGCGCGCTTCACGCTCGACATTTTGCGCCCGGCGCCGATGGCGCCGACGCGCGTAACTTGGCGTGTGGCCCGCGCAGGCCGCCGCGTACGCTTGTTAGAAGGCGTGTTCCTCGCTGGCGGCGATGCAGCAGTGAAAGCGACCGTGCTCGCAGTCGCGCCGGACGCGCCTCATCCTGCGTCGCAAGAATTGCCGCCGCCGCCGATTTCGCCAGAAGCAGCGCCGCGCATACAAATCGCCGATCGCATCACGGGCCTCGATACGCGGCTGGTGCGCCGCCGTGGAGAGAATGCTGCGCGCTACCACTCTTTTTGGGTGCGCGTCTCCGCGGAGGTCGCGCCGGGTATTGCG
>JBEVOS010000278.1:0-3430 GCA_040507435.1 Caulobacterales bacterium
CGAGGCTGTCGACCTCAACCTCAATCACCATCATGTGGCCGGCATATTTTTTTGCGCGTTCGAGTGCGGCTCCAATTCCGCCAGCAGAAGCGACGTGATTGTCTTTGATCAAAATCGCATCGTCGAGTGCGTAGCGATGCGGGAGCGCGCCGCCCAAACGCACTGCGCGCTTTTCAAGCGCCCGCATGCCAGGCGTCGTTTTGCGCGTCGCGGCGATCTGCGCATTCGTTCCTGAAACAGCATCGGCATAAGCGCGCGTGAGAGTCGCGACCCCGGAAAGCCGGCCGATGAAATTCAAAATCGTGCGTTCTGCGGTGAGCATCGAACGCGAAAAGCCTTCGATTTCCGCGATCGTCTCGCCCTTTTTAATTGCGGCGCCATCCGGCTTTTTCAAATCCCAAAGTAAATCGGGGTCAACTTTCCACGAAGCGAGATTGGCGGCGTCAAGCCCCGCGATAATGCCGTCTTGCCGCGCATTGATCGCCCAGCGCGCGCGATGTTCAGGATCGATCGTCGCGTCCGTCGTCACATCGCCTGCGCGCCCGAGATCTTCGGCAAGCGCAAGCGCGACGATCGGTTCGAGAACGATGTCAGGCAACGGAGGAATCATGGCGCTCATCGCAAAAGGTGCGTTTCGGTTCTGACGCATAAGGGAAATCGCTTCTGTAATGCGCGCCGCGGCTTTCTTCGCGCGCGAGGGCTGCCGTCACGACGAGGCTTGCGGAGACAAGCGTATGCGCAGATCCAAATTCGTTGAGCTTCTGATCAATGAAGTGCGATGCGCGCTTCAAACAGTGCGCATCGCGATCGACGCCTGCGTCGGCTTGCATCAGCGCGCGTAGCTCAGAGTGTGTTTCGAGCGGCAAAATGGGAGGCGCCTCCGGCGTAGCGCTTGCCGCATCCACAGGCGCTTCAGAATCGCGCAAACGATCGGCAATGCGCTGCGCGAATACGACAGCTTCTAAAAGCGAATTGGAAGCGAGCCTGTTCGCGCCATGTGCGCCCGTCGATGCGCACTCGCCAACGACGGAGAGGCCATCGAGCGTCGATTTGCCCCAAAGATCGGAAACTATACCGCCCATGTGATAATGCGCGGCGGGCGCCACGGGAATGAGCGATGTGCGCGGATCGACACCCGCGCTCATGCACGCCGCGAACACGGTGGGGAAGTGCTCCGGAAAATGATCGCCAACTGCAACGCGCGCATCGAGAAATGCACCGCGCTCATAAACGCGCTCGCGATGAATGGCGCGCGCAACGACATCGCGCGGCGCAAGTTCGCCTGCAGGATGGTAGCGCTCCATAAAAGGCTTGCCGTCCGCGTTCACCAACTTAGCGCCTTCGCCGCGCAGCGCTTCCGTTGCACGCGGCGCCGGATCGCGATCGATCGCGATGGCTGTCGGATGAAATTGCACGAATTCCGGATCGGCGATCAGCGCGCCCGCGCGATAAGCCATTGCAACGCCAGCGCCGATCGCTGTTTTCGGATTTGTCGTCACCGCATAAAGCCCGCCAATCCCGCCCGTGGCGAACACGGTCTCAGAGGCGTGAATGATCCGCTCGCCATAAGAATCGCGCACCAGCGCGCCGCGCACGCGGCCATGATCGTCCTGCACCAGCGCAACCGCGCGCGCGCCTTCGATCACATGAATATGCGCCGCCGCCCGCGCCGCCGCGATCAGCGCATCCATAATGGCTTTACCCGCGAGATCGCCCGCCACGCGCGCCACACGTGGCCGCGAATGCGCAGCCTCGAGTGACAGCGCAAGCGCGCCATTCGCCGTGCGATCGAACGGCACGCCAAGCGCGATAAGATCGAGAACGCGTGAAGGCCCTTCTTCAGCGATAAGTTGCGCCACGACTGGATCGACGAGCCCTGCGCCCGCATTCACCGTGTCGTCGGCATGCAGGGCGGGGTTGTCTTCTGGTGAAAGCGCTGCCGCCAATCCGCCCTGCGCCCAGGCGCTCGCGCTCGCTTGCCCAAGCGGAGCAGGCGAAAGCACGATCGCTTTGCGCGGCGCGAGCTTGAGCGCGAGGAAAAGCCCCGCAAGCCCGGCGCCAACGATCAGAATGGCGTCGCGATCAGACGACCTCGACATCCGCCGCCGCCAATCCCGTTTCGAAATCGAGCGGCGTCTCCGTCTTCGGCAGCGCGAGCATTTTGTCGATCGCGGCTTTCGCGCGCACGCGCACGTCTTCCGGTATCGTCACTTCCGTCTTCATCTCGACAAGCGAGTCATAGATCGCGTCGAGCGTGATGCGCTTCATGTGCGGACAGAGATTGCACGGGCGAATAAACTCCGTTGTCGGCGCCGCCTGCGCAACATTGTCCGACATCGAGCACTCAGTGAGCAGCACCACTTTGCGCGGATTGTTCTTCGTCACGTAATTCTGCAGCGCCGCCGTCGAGCCTGCATAATCCGCCGCCGCCATAACCTCTGGCGGGCACTCAGGATGCGCCAGCACGATCACGCCCGGATGCGCGGCGCGCAATTCCGCGACATCTTCCGCCGTGAAGCGCTCATGCACTTCGCAGCGGCCATGCCATGCGATGATCTTGATGTTCGTCATCGCCGCGACATTCCGTGCGAGATATTCGTCGGGGATCATGATCACTTGATCCACGCCCCATTCCTTCGCCGCCCATTCGACCACCTGCACGGCGTTCGAACTCGTGCACGTGACATCGCTTTCCGCTTTCACGTCAGCGGACGTGTTCACGTATGTGACGACCGGCGTGTTCGGATAGCGCTCCTTGATCAAGCGCACATCCGCGCCCGTGATAGAAGACGCAAGCGAGCAGCCCGCGCGCATATCCGGAATCAGAACAGTCTTTTCCGGCGCGAGAATCTTTGATGTCTCCGCCATGAAATGCACGCCGGCTTGCACGATAATCTCCGCCTGCGTGTTCGCCGCTTCCCGCGCGAGCTGCAGTGAATCGCCGCGGAAATCGCCGACGCAATGGAAGATCTCCGCGGTCATATAATTGTGCGCGAGGATGACGGCGTTCTTCTCTTTCTTTAGCCGGTTGATCGCCGCGATCAGCGGCGCATAGGCGGGCCATTCGAAAGGCGGGATGACATGCTCGACCTTTTCGTAAAGCGCGTCGGTTTCGCGCTTCACTTCTGGCGTGAAAGCAAGGCCGCGCTTCGCGGATGCATCCAGCGCGCCCCATTGGCCAATGCCTGGGCGGTTCTCACAGCCGTCTCCTTGAAGGAGGGGAGCGTCGATAATGCGGACCATCTAGGTCTCCCTTGCTTTCCTCGCCTCTCCGCCCGACCCCCGGGCAGATATTATGCTCAGATTGAGCATATATGGGGTGCTTTAAATGGCGGGCAAGCCCGCCGCACCGAGATTATAGAGGGTTATGCTAAAACTGAGCATAACCACAACCTTTATACGCTTGTCACAAACGCCGCGCAAGCGAATC
>JBEVOS010000036.1:0-5857 GCA_040507435.1 Caulobacterales bacterium
CGTTAGAAGCGGAACTGCGCGGACCTCTCATATCGCCTCGCGCGCCTTGACCGCTGGAAGCAGGTTTGAAGTCGCGGCCGTCATGTTCAGCACGCCGATGCGGACGGTGCTCGCCTTGGCCGAGCGGGCCTGAACGTTGCTGGTCACGCCCATCGTGCTCAGCGCGACGATGCTGGCGTTGGTCGCCGTGATTGCGCACTGGTGCACGCTGCTGCTGCTGATCACGCCCTTCATAGTCCCGGCGGGGAGCGCGTTGGTGGTCGCCCTGACCGTTGCCGCTCGCGCGTGGTTCGCGGCCATCATACTCAGCGCGCCGGTGCGGACGATATTCGCCCGAGGCCTTCTGCGGCGCACGTTGAGGCGGCTTGCCCGAAGGCCGCTGCTGCCGGCCGCGCACGGGCGGCCTCGGCGTCCGCTCGTTAGGTTGCGGCGTCGCCAGCGAAAGATCCGTCTCAAGTACGGGAATCGATTGCTTCGTCAGCCGCTCGATGTCGCGCAGATAAGCGCGCTCATCTGGCGCGCAGAACGAAATCGCTTGCCCATTCGCGCCAGCGCGTGCGGTCCGCCCAACGCGATGTACATATTGTTCGGGCACATTCGGCAGATCGAAATTAAACACATGACTGACGCCGTCGACGTCGATGCCGCGTGCGGCGATCTCCGTCGCGACCAGAACACGCGCATGGCCTCTTTTGAACGCGTCGAGCGCACGCGTGCGTTGGCCTTGGCTCTTATTGCCGTGAATGGCTTCAGCGGCGAAGCCCGCGTCGTAGAGGCGTTCTTCAACGCGATTAGCGCCATGCTTCGTGCGCGTGAAAACGATGGCGCGCGTAACGGCCTCGTCCCGCAGCATTGCGTGCAGCAAATCCTGCTTTTTGCCGCCTTCGACATGCACGACTGCATGTTCGACGAGGGATGCTGTTGTTGATGGCGGCGCGACGGCGACGCGTTCAGGGTCAGTGAGAAACTGCGTGGCGAGTTCCGCAATCGCCGGCGGCATTGTCGCGGAAAAGAGCAGCGATTGGCGCTGCTCGGGCAGGATATGTGTAATCCGCCGCAGATCGTGAATGAAGCCCATGTCGAGCATGTGGTCGGCTTCGTCCAGCACGAGCAGCTCAACTTTATCGAGCGCCACGGAACGCTGGCTGACATGATCGAGCAGGCGCCCTGGCGTCGCTACGAGAATATCAACGCCGCGAGACAGCGCTTGCTTCTGTTTGAACATAGAAGCGCCGCCGAACACGACCGCGGTCGAGAGTCCGAGAAAACGCCCATAAGTGCGGAAACTGTCACCGATTTGGGCGGCAAGTTCACGCGTCGGCGCGAGCACCAGCGCGCGGCATCCGCGCGCGCCGGCATGGCGGCGCGAGGCGGCGAGACGATCGAGGGCTGGGAGCGCAAACGCCGCGGTCTTGCCGGTGCCGGTCTGTGCGAGTGCGATCAGATCGCGCCCCTCCAGAACGTGCGGAATAGCCTGCGCTTGAATAGGGGTTGGCTGCTCATAGCCTTCAGCCTTGAGCGCTTTAAGAATCGGCTGCGAGATGCCGAGATCTGAGAAAGTGGTCACGAATTGCCTTTCGCCCGCACGCGCAAACGCGGCGGCGTTATGTCGGAACGATGCGACGGCGAAGAAAGGCAAAGCGCGCTGCGCGGGAGCCGAACGTCGATGGTGGCGTTCCAAATGGACCGCGCTCGATTGATAACAACGAACGGCCGCTGGGAGGGCTGCTACATGCCGGCCTGTTGCTGCAAAGTCAAGATCACGTGGCCCTTATGACGCAGAAAGCAAAACGCCCGCCTCTTTCGAAGCGGGCGTTTGAGAGGTTAATTTTTAGGTGCTTACGACGCGCGCGCCGCGTCCAGCTTCACAACGTTATCGCGCACGCCAAGGCGTGCAAGCAGGGCGTTGTATTCATCCCACAATGCCTTGGGCAGATGCGTGCCAAACTTGTTGTAGTCGCGCGGAATCAGGGAGGCTTCTTCGCGCCACACATCGACATCGACGCTCGTCAGCAGCGAGATTTGATCGTCGGTCAGCTTGAGGCCTTTAAGATCCAGCGCGTCTTTCGTCGGCGTCCGGCCGATTGGCGTGTCCTGGGCTTCGGCTTTGCCGTCGAGCCGTTCCACGATCCATTTGAGAACGCGGGAATTGTCGCCAAAACCCGGCCACACGAACTTGCCGTTAGCGTCCTTGCGGAACCAGTTCACGAAATAGATGCGCGGCAGCTTCGCAGCGTCATGCGTTTCGCCAAGCTTCAGCCAATGGGCGAAATAATCGCCCATATTGTAGCCACAGAACGGCAGCATCGCGAACGGGTCGCGGCGCAATTCGCCCACCTTGTTTTCAGCCGCCGCTGTGCCTTCGCTCGCAACGTTAGAGGCGAGGAACACGCCATGTTTCCAGTCGAACGCTTCCGTCACCAGCGGCACCGCGCTCGCGCGCCGGCCGCCGAATAGGATCGCGCTGATCGGCACGCCTTTCGGATCTTGCCATTCAGGCGCGATCACCGGGCATTGCTCGGCCGGCACCGTGAAGCGAGCGTTCGGATGCGCGGCCGGCTCGATTGAATCCGGCGTCCACGGACGGCCTTTCCAGTCCAGGCAACGCGCCGGCGGATCGGATAAGCCTTCCCACCATACGTCGCCATCCTCCGTGAGCGCGACATTGGTGAACACGACATTCTTCGTCAGCGAATCCACGGCGCTCTTATTCGTCGTGACGCCCGTGCCGGGGGCGACGCCGAAGAAGCCAGCCTCCGGATTGATCGCATAGAGGCGGCCGTCATCGCCGAAACGCATCCACGCGATGTCGTCGCCGATCGTCTCTGCTTTCCAGCCCGGAATTGTCGGCTGCAGCATGGCGAGATTGGTTTTGCCGCACGCGCTCGGGAACGCCGCCGCCACATACTTCACCGCGCCTTCGGGCGAGGTCAGCTTCAGGATGAGCATATGCTCTGCGAGCCAGCCTTCATCGCGCGCCATCACCGAAGCGATGCGCAGCGCATAGCATTTCTTGCCAAGCAGCGCGTTGCCGCCGTACCCGGATCCGAACGACCAAATCTCGCGGCTTTCCGGATAATGGACGATATACTTCTCGTCATTGCACGGCCACGGCACGTCCTTTTGGCCTGGCGCGAGCGGTGCGCCCAGGGTGTGAACAGCAGGCACGAAGAAGCCATCATCGCCCATCATCTCAAGCGCGCCTTTACCCATGCGCGTCATCACGCGCATCGAAATGGCGACATAGGCGCTATCGGTAATCTCGACGCCGAGAGCGGAAATCTTCGAACCCAGCGGGCCCATGCAGAACGGCACGACATACATCGTGCGACCGCGCATCGAGCCGCGGAACATGGGCTCAAGCTTGGCGCGCATTTCGCCAGGCGCGACCCAATTGTTCGTCGGGCCAGCATCTTCAGCGCGCGCAGAGCAAATGAAGGTGCGGCTTTCGACGCGCGCAACGTCGCGCGGATCGGAGGCGGCGTAAAACGAGTTCGGACGCTTGGCAGGGTTAAGGCGCTTGAGAGTGCCCTTCGCGATGAGCTCGGAGGTGAGCTGCTCGAACTCGGCATCGCTGCCGTCGCACCAATGCACGCGGTCGGGCTGTGTGAGCGCTGCGATCTCGCGCACCCAATTAATCAGTTTTGTGTGGCGCGTCGGCGCCGCATCGAGGCCCGGAATCACACCGTCAGCCATGCCTATTACCCCCGGGTCAAAAACTGCCTCGCGGTTCAAGAAACGAGCCGCGCCGCTATCGCCAAAGCCACTATACGCCACAGATGCGCCTTGTGACTGTTTTGTGCAGCGGCGTCACGCCCATTCGCCGTCTGCGCGCGCCTTGGCCGCAGCGCTGCGGGCCACTACGGAAGGGGCGCCTAAGAGCGCCGCAGCGACTCTGTCATATTCGCCTGTTGCGAACATTTCGCAAGTCAACTTGGCAGCCAAACCCGGAGACCAAGCCTGCAAGTCTGCGTGCGTCGTTTAGGGCGCAAACAACACGCAGGCGCCCTCATCGGCGGGGCCGACGGCGGCGCGCATGTGCCCGAACAATTCACGGCCAAATCCACGCTGGGAGCGGACAGGCGAGGGCATATGGGGCCGCGCGGCGAAATCGTCCTCTTTTGGCGCAATCACTTCGAGTTCTCCGGCGTGGAGATCGAGTCGGATCAAATCGCCGGTCCGCAGCTGCGCCAGCGCGCCGCCACACATGGCCTCGGGCGTTACGTGGATCGCGGCCGGCACTTTGCCGGAAGCGCCAGACATCCGTCCGTCCGTCACCAGCGCCACCTTGAAACCCCGGTCGAGGAGCACACTCAGCGTCGGCGTGAGCGAGTGTAGTTCCGGCATGCCGCTGGCGCGCGGTCCTTGGAATCGCACGACAGCGATGAAGTTGCGCTCCAACTCCCCCGCTTTGAATGCCGTCAGCAGCTCTTCCTGATCCTCAAAGACGATCGCGGGCGCCTCGATCAAAAAATGCTCTGGCTTTACGGCGGATGTTTTCACGACCGCGCGCCCGAGATTTCCTTTCGCCAGCCGCAATCCGCCTTCCTTATCGAAGGGGTCGGAAACCGGCCGCAACAAATCGCGATTAAGTGTTTCCGCAACGCCGTGTTTCCAGACGAGCTTATCGCCGTCGAGGAAAGGCTCCTGCGTGTAGGCGCGGAAACTCGGCCCGGCGACGGTTATCATGTCTTCATGCGCAAGCCCGGCGTTCATCAGTTCGCGCGCGACAAAGCCGGTGCCGCCCGCCGCTTGAAACGCATTCACATCCTCCGCGCCATTCGGATAGACGCGCGCGAGGAGAGGAACGGCGCGCGAAAGATCGTCGAAATCGTCCCACGTCACCACAATGCCGGCGGCGCGCGCCATCGCCACGATATGCAGCGTGTGATTGGTCGATCCGCCCGTCGCCAAGAGCCCCGCAATCGCGTTCACGACATTCTTCACATCGAAGACGTCAGCCATTGCCGCCTGTTTATCGTTCGCGAGCGCCACCACACGCTTAGCAGATTCTGCAACCAACGCATCCCGCAACGGCGTGTTGGGATGCACGAACGCTGAGCCCGGCAGATGAAGGCCGGTGAATTCCATCATCATCTGATTGGAATTAGCCGTGCCGTAGAACGTGCACGTGCCTGGCCCGTGATAAGACTTCATCTCTGAATCTAAAAGCTCATCGCGCCCGATAAGCCCTTGTGCGTAGAGCGCCCGGGTTTTGGCCTTTTCCGCGTTGGAAATTCCGCTCGTCATCGGCCCGGCGGGCACGAGGATTACGGGCAAATGCCCAAACGAAAGCGCGCCGATCACCAAGCCGGGTACGATCTTGTCGCAAACGCCCAAACACAAAGCCGCATCGAATGCGTCGTGCGTGAGCGCCACCGCCGTCGCCATCGCAATCACGTCGCGCGAGAATAGCGATAGCTCCATGCCGGGCCGGCCTTGCGTAACGCCATCGCACATCGCTGGCGCGCCGCCTGCGAATTGCGCTGTGGCGTTCACTTTGCGCGCCGCCGCCTTGATAATTTCCGGATAGCGCTCAAGCGGCTGATGCGCCGAGAGCATGTCATTGTAAGCGGAGACGATCCCGATATTCGGCGCGAACGGATTGCGCACGACGTTCTGTTTGTCATCATCGGGGGAGGCGGCGAACGCATGGGCGAAATTCGCACATGACATTTTCGCGCGCCCCGGCTCATTGCCGCGCGCCTCTTCGATCTGCGCAAGGTACGCTGCGCGCAAATCCTTGCTGCGCTCTGAGATCCGCGCGGTGACTGTAGCGATAACGGGGTGGAGATTCTGCGCCATTGACTCCTCTTAATATAAAGCAGGTCCGCGTTTCATATACGATGCATGCTTC
>JBEVOS010000040.1:0-3197 GCA_040507435.1 Caulobacterales bacterium
TGCAAGGTTGATCTCGACAAGCTCCGTCAGAGCCTCGACTCTTATCTTGAGGAAGAGCTCGACAATCTCGTTATGGATAGCCGCGATCACGAAGAGGCGCGGCCTACGGCGGGCTTCCAACGCGTGCTGCAGCGCGCGATGTTGCATGTCGATAGCTCGCAGGGCCGCGAAGTCACGGGCGCGAACGTACTCGTGGCGCTCTTCTCCGAGCGTGAAAGCCACGCCGCGTACTTCCTGCAAGAGCAGGATATGACGCGCTACGACGCGGTGAATTACATCTCGCATGGTATGGCGAAGCGTCCGGGCGCATCTCAGCCTCGTCCAGCGCGCGGCGCCGGTGAGGGCGAGGACGGCGAGCGTGTCGTCAAGCAAGGCAGCGAGGCGCTTGCGGCCTACTGCGTCGATCTCAACAAAAAAGCCAAAGCTGGCAAAATCGATCCGCTGATTGGCCGTGAAGCCGAAGTGCTGCGCTCGATCCAAATTCTCTGCCGCCGGCAGAAGAACAATCCGCTGCTCGTTGGCGATCCTGGCGTTGGCAAGACTGCGATCGCCGAAGGGCTCGCGCGCAAGATCGTTGAAAAGCAGGTGCCGGAAGTATTGGCTGACGCGACGATCTTTTCGCTCGACATGGGCGCGTTGCTTGCGGGCACGCGGTATCGCGGCGATTTCGAAGAGCGCCTGAAGAGCGTTATGAAGGAATTGGAGAACCACCCGAAAGCGGTGCTCTTCATCGATGAGATTCATACGGTCATCGGCGCGGGCGCAACGAGCGGCGGCGCGATGGATGCGTCCAACCTTCTCAAGCCCGCTTTGCAGAGCGGCAATCTGCGTTGCATGGGCTCGACGACGTACAAGGAATATCGGCAGCATTTCGAGAAGGATCGCGCGCTTGCGCGGCGCTTCCAGAAGATTGACGTGAATGAGCCTTCGATCCCTGACGCGATCCGCATCCTCATGGGCCTCAAGCCCTATTATGAGGATTATCACCACGTGAAATTCACGGACGATGCGATCAAGGCAGCGGTCGAGCTTTCATCACGCCACATGGGCGATAAGAAATTGCCGGATAAAGCGATCGATGTGATCGACGAGGCTGGCGCGTCGATGATGCTCTTGCAGCCGGAGGAGCGGAAAGAAGAAATCGGCGTTGAAGAGGTTGAAACGGTGGTGGCGCGGATGGCGCGGATTCCCCCGAAATCGGTTTCTAAAAACGATGCTGAGATGATGCAGAGCCTCGACAAGGATCTAAAGCGCGTCGTGTTCGGCCAAGATAAACCGATCGAAGCGCTGGCGGCGGCGATCAAAATGTCTCGCGCCGGGCTGCGTGAACCGAATAAGCCGATCGGTTCCTACTTGTTCGCGGGACCAACGGGCGTCGGTAAAACGGAAGTCGCGCGCTCACTTGCGAAAGTCATGGGCATCGAACTCCTGCGCTTTGACATGTCGGAATACATGGAGCGTCACACGGTGAGCCGCCTGATCGGCGCGCCTCCAGGTTATGTCGGCTTTGACCAGGGTGGTTTGCTCACCGACGGCGTCGATCAGCATCCGCATTGCGTGCTGCTGCTCGACGAAATCGAGAAGGCGCATCCAGATCTGTTCAACATCCTCCTGCAGGTGATGGACAACGGCACGCTTACGGACGCGAACGGCAAGAAGGTCGATTTCAGGAACGTTATCCTGATCATGACCACGAATGCTGGCGCTTCCGACGCGGCCAAGAATGGCATTGGTTTCGGCGCAGGCCGTAAGGAGCATGAGAACGAAGAGGCGATCAAACGGCTCTTCACGCCGGAGTTCCGGAACCGTCTCGACGCGGTGATCAACTTCAACGGGCTTGCGCCCGAGATCGTGCGCAATGTCGTGCAGAAGTTCATCATCCAGTTGGAGGCTCAGCTTTCTGAGCGGAATGTGCAGATCGAGCTTTCGGACCAGGCAGCCGATTGGCTCGCGACGCGCGGCTATGACGAAAGCTTCGGCGCTCGACCGCTTAACCGGATTATCCAGGAGCAGGTCAAAAAGCCGATGGCGGACGAGCTTTTATTCGGTTCGCTCAAGAATGGCGGCCTCGTGAAGATCGATATAGATCCGGGCGACGCCGAGAAGCTGAAGTTCACCTACTTCCCTGAACAGCCGAAGGCTTCGCCGCCGCCGGCGAAACGGGCAGAGAAAGCTTGATGGAAGCCGGGGCGGTCGCAAGATCGCCCCGATTTTCTGTTGGCTAGCGCACAATGCAATTTCGAACCTTTTTCCTCGTGGCAGCGCTCGCCGTAGCGCCGGCAGCGTTCGCGCAGGCGCCTCAACAGCCTATTCCCCAACAGCAACCTGGGCCTCCGCCGCAAGCTGGCGCGCGCGCACCGGCGCCGGATTTTTCCGCTCAAGCGCCGCTAACGCTGACGCCCGCGCAACGCACGGCTGATACGGCGCTGGCGCGCGATCAGATCGTGCGGATTGAAGCGGACCAATTCGGCGCTTGTGTGCAGAACGATCTCGCGGTCTCACGCGTGAGCGGCGCGCTTGCGCCCCTTCGCGTCGCACAGGACCGGCAAGTGCGCGCGCGCGGGATCGCTGTTTATCGCTACGTGTTCAGCGCGACGGGGTGCGGGCGCGAACCACGCCGGCATAATGTCGAAGTGCTGCATCATCGCACGCTCGCGCCAATGGCGGTGGCGTTGCCGATGGGTACGAGCGTTGTCACTTCAATCGTGCTTCAAGGCGCGTTCGATGCGATCTTCGAGCCGATGATGAGACAGCGCTTTCCAACATGCACGCCAGCGTCGCGCCTCAAAATTACTGAAGCCAATCTCGCCGCTGGCGCGCCCTACGTTCAAGGACAGCCGTGGACGGAAAATTGGCGCTTCGATGCGTGTGGCGCGAAGGGTGTGGCGACGATGGAATTTACATATGACGGGCGCGGGTTGCGTATCGGCGCACATGTGGTGCCTGACGAGACGACGGCGGCTGCGCCGCAGCCGCCCGCAGCTACGCCGACACCCTAAGTTATAGCGCAGCTGCGATTTTAGCGGCTTGCGCTTTGAGAACTTCGGCATCCGCAGGCTCTCCGCCGGCATGACCTTTCATCTGCTGACCTTCTGACATCGGCAAAATGTGGAAATGCAGGTGGTAGATCGTTTGGCCGGACGCCGCGCCATTGAATTGCATGACGCGCACGCCATCCGGTTCGAATGCTTTGGCGA